>JAOUFU010000481.1 GCA_029858035.1 Phycisphaerae bacterium | reverse complement strand
TCTATTTGCTGTAACAGGTTCGTTTAAACTGCCTCGTGGTTCGCCTTCCTCTTCCCGAAAAAACACGAATCTCGGATTCATTTGTGTATATTTGGGCACCTGGTCAGGGTGTTTCTCGAAGTAATCTATCATTGCCGCCAGGCACATTTGCTCGCTGCTTATCCTGCCATCTTTTACTAATGCTTCAACAATGCTTATATATTCACGGCCATTGTTGGCAGTATAACCAACTGTGCGGATCTCACCGTTTGACAGCCTTATCTTTGCTGAGCCCTGCACATGTGCGATGTACACTTCAAATTGACTGCCCAGCCAAGCCAACTCACTGCCCTTAAACAACATTTCATCCTCAATAACAGCACGTGGTGGGTAAGGTGCGATTTTACCGTCAGCAACGCGTCGACCGAAAATCTCGCCATCAGGGCCCTTAACCAAATCCTCCGGCTGTTTATACAATGGATACCTAAAACGTTCGCTGGGCTTGAACGAACCTTCGAAAATAGGAGTGTAATAACCCGTATATAGCACTGTTCCCTGGTTATCGCAACCAACCGACATATAAACGTCAAATTTGTTCCTGATTGCAGCGTTCAAGTCGGCCCCTCTCAGACCTGAATCCAAAAGACCCATAAAGGCTTCCAAGCTGTCCACTGCCCTCTGGTGGGTAATACCGCTAACCGGGAAATACTGTTTACTGGAGGACTTGCGGAGATAATTCAGGCTATTTTCTATTGCCGGCTTTAATCCATGTAAATCCAGACTTGCTAAAGTAAAGTCAGGAATCTGCAAAGGATTTGTTATCTTTTTCAGTGCCTGTTGACCGGGCAACAAAGGCCTGTCATAATCAGGCTTGGCAATTATCGGCTCCATGGGAGCCCTACAACCAATTGTAATGGTTAGCAGCGACAGTAACAAATAAAGTAGTATTTTGAAGTTCATCTTTGTCTATCTTAGGGATTCGATAGCTTTTGTCAAAAAGTCTTTGAAACTATTATCGGTTACACCAGCCAAATTTGGACAAGTTTTTTGAGTTACATCAAGATTCTTCTTTGAATATCGTCAACTTGATAGTTATGGGTAGGTTGTTTAGAGTGCAAATGTCCTCTCTTGACAACATCACAACTTCTGTTAAAGTAATTGTGATTTTTGAAATGGTTTTGGCGTTTCTTCCGATGGCCGGGATGAGATATGTCAGATAAAAGCACAAGGAGTTTTGCTTCATCCAAAAGACCGCGATTTGCAACTACACACTGGAGTGTTGTGTTGGCGGCCGGAAAAAGCTCTTCACCGAACCAGAAGCAGGCACTTGAGACGCTGTGCCAAAGATACTGGTTTCCGCTCTATGCATATCTGCGGCAACGCGGATATGACACTCACCAGGCTGAGGATTCTACACAGGCGTTTTTTACACACATACTGGATAAACATGGTCTAAAAACGGCCGATCCCAAGTACGGAAAGTTTCGCTCTTTCCTGCTAATCAGGCTCAAATCCTTTCTATCCGATGAACGCGACCGTGCCAAGGCCAGAAAACGCGGTGGAGGCCGGAAGATATTTTCTCTCGGCTTTCAAAATGCAGAGGATCAGTATGCCCTTGAGCCGGCGGATCAGCTATCACCGGAGAAACTCTTTGAGAAATCCTGGGCGCTCACCGTGTTGCAGCGCACTATGGATCGGCTTGAAAAAGAGATGGCCGAAAAGAAAAAAAGGAAGCTCTTTGACCATCTGAAAGTATACTTGACTACCGATAAAGATGTTATCCCTTACCGGAACATGGCAAAGAAATTGAAGATGGCTGAAGGTTCTGTAAGGGTTGCCGTACACCGCTTACGGAGGCGATATCGCAGGTTATTGCGGGATGAAATCGCCCAAACCGTTGCCGCTGAGGACCAGATTGATGAGGAAATGGGACATTTGTTCACCGCCTTGGCACATTGAGCCTTTTCACCGGGTGTCTCCTGCGGGTCATGAGCAAAAAAATATATATAAATTTCTTGTAACATCTCAGCCGTTTTTCCCAGTTTATAGGTGGAAACAGCCAATATTATGACAATAGGAGATGTTGACATGGCCGAAGAACCAGTTTGTCCCAAGTGCGGAGCCCAATTACCGGCCAATGCCCCAAAAGGCTTATGCCCTCAATGCCTCATGAGGGCCGGACTTCAGGCAGGCAGTGAATGTGAAACGGGCGGCATTTCAGACACAGAATGCCAAACTCCAGCCGATGCCACTACGCAGGCCGGTTTCATCCCACCTGAGCCGGCACAGCTCGCCGAGAAATTCCCGCAGCTCGAAATCCTTGAATTACTGGGCCAGGGAGGTATGGGAGCAGTCTACAAGGCCCGCCAAAAACAGCTTGACCGCCTCATCGCACTGAAAATCCTGCCCCCGGAAGTAGGTCAGACGGAAGCTTTCGCAGAACGATTTACACGTGAAGCACGCTCAATGGCCAAGCTGAACCACCAACATGCCGTCACTCTGTACGAATTCGGGCAGACTGATGATGGCCTTTACTATTTCGTAATGGAGTTCGTGGATGGAACAGACTTGCGTCATGTGATACTCGCCGGTGAGCTCAAGCCCTCACAGGCACTTGCCATTGTCCCTCAAATCTGCGACGCACTGCACTACGCCCACACAAAAGGTATCGTGCACCGCGATATCAAGCCCGAAAACATTCTGCTCGACAAAGACGGTAACGTAAAGATTGCCGACTTCGGCCTGGCCAAACTCCTGGATCGACCCGCAGCCGTCTACACACTGACACAAGCCGGTCAGCGAATGGGAACACCACATTACATGGCACCGGAACAAATCGAGCACCCGGACCAGGTGGATCACCGCGCCGACATCTATTCGCTGGGCGTGGTGTTTTACGAGATGCTTACCGGCGAGTTACCGCTCGGTAGGTTTGCACCGCCGTCACAGAAGGTGGAGGTGGACGTCAGGCTTGACGAGGTTGTGCTTCGGACCCTGGAGAAGGAACCGGACCGACGATATCAGCATGCTTCTGAGGTGAGAACCGAAGTCGAAACGATTTGCTCCGACAAGCGCACCGGCACTGACCTTGCATCCATCCGGCACCGTGTATGGATTCCAGCCGCCGGACTGCTGGTCGCCGGAGCTATCAATTGTTTGGGCACCTTCGGAATCCTGTTGAGAGTGTTCGGATTCATTCCTGTTGCTACAATACCAATAGTGATTTTGATGGTAGCGCACACGGTCGTTGTAATCTTTGGCGCCTGGAATCTGATGCAGTTGAGGTCATACCGCCTGGCTTTAGCGGGAAGTATCCTCGCGATTTTGCCTTTTGGCCCGGGTGCTGTAGTAAGTATACCCATGGGAATCTGGGCGCTTCTGGTCATGACCAAAAAGGAGGTTAAAGCGGCGTTCGGTCAAAAGGAGACCGAGGTTGTAATACCTCCGAAAGTCCGCGAGTTTACACTCTCAGCTATAAAGGACGTTAAGACGGTATTCGGTCGTGGCAAAGCCGAGGTGCAGGAGATTATACATGAAAAG
>JAOUFU010000480.1 GCA_029858035.1 Phycisphaerae bacterium | reverse complement strand
TGAGCGCGCCTTCGGCTGAGCGTGAGACTCAACCTTCAGAGCCAGTGCGGGCAGCTCGAACGCCGGCACGGCCGGCCCCAGTGATTGAGGAGGAAGGACCCATTCCAAAGCCGCCAGCTCCCATTCCAAACCAGGCAGCTCGACCAGTGCGGGTAACTACACCTCAAAGCCCATCGTCGAGACCTCCAACCCGGAAGGACATAGTGCGACAGATACCACCCGTCGACCCGCACAAAGACTCCGTGATCCTGGTGGAGGCCTTTATGGTCGAGGTCAAGCTTTCATCGCTGCATTCACAGGGCGTTCCGCAAATCAGCGAGGGCAACGACTACGTTACAGCAGACCATATTATCAAATTGATGAAGACAACGGACGGCGCTGTTTTAACAGCAGGTGCGAAATTAGCAGTCGGCCAAAACAGCAAGGCCGAGACCAAATCGCGCACCCGCCAGTCTATTCTCTCGGGAGAGCCGGAAAATAAGAGGAGAGAATATGTGGAAGTCGGCACCACTTTTACGGCCTTTGCTACAATCCGAGCCGGTCAAAAGATATTTTCGGAAATAGGGTTTGAACACAGTTCGATTGAAAAAGGCGACGGCATGACCGATACAGGAGTGCTTGTAGAAAGGGAATGGACCAGCAGCGTCTATGTTCAGGCCGGCGAGCCGACCCTCGTCGGCGCCATTGCGGACAAGGAGACGGGGACGTTTCTGATTGTAACAGCAAATATTCAAAAGTAGATGCGTAAATGAACTGATGCGTGATGCGTGAATCCCTGCCTAAGACTTGCTGGGACAGGTGAGTAGATGTGTAGATTCCGGACGCATGGTGAGCTGGGAATCCCGGATTAGGGACCTGGAAAAATCGGCAGGAGCAAGGATAACTATGCCAGAGAAAAGTCCCTTCGAAATAGATTGTCGTGACGTGATCCCTGAATGCGGACATCAATGTGAGGCGTGCATCAGGGAGATGGAAAGCACTTTCAAAAAGATCAAGGGCGTCACTAATTTCTATATCGAGAAAGAAAGCGGCAAGCAGCTTGTTGCCATCGAACACGAACCAAAAGAGGCCCCTGTAGAACAGCTACTGGAGACATTCAGACAACTGCCCTCGCGCTACAAAGGCTTTTTTAAGCCGAGACTATACAAAGGCTGACATTGCAGGAGCACCGGTCCCTTATCAACTCATAGCCGTAAGGTTTCTTTGATTCGGCCATAATACGGTGTCCCTAAAAAAGGCAACCGGTCCATTAATGACCGAAGAATTGTAGGAATTCGGCCACCACGAACCAATAAAAATGGCACATATATCGTCAAATAACAGGTGACAAACAGAGGGGATGTTGATATTATAGTGCGATTGTAATGCCTTGCTGCGTAGCCGGGCGTTTAATATTGTAAAAATCACAACATAATCAGGGATCAAGTCAATGTCCAGAAAGTTAATAATAATCTTAATCGCAGCAGTTCTTTGTTTGTGCTCCACGTTTCTTACCGGGTGTGCAAATAATGCGCAGACTTACGGCGCTTACGGTGCTGTCGGAGGCGGGCTGATAGGAGCAGCTACCGGCGGAGTGGGCGGCGCTGTAGTCGGAGCGGCTATCGGCGGCGGTGCCGGTTACGTTATCGGGAACGAAGAGGATAAGCATTAAGTAAACTCAATGCTCGATACCGGATGCTCGATGCCGGAAGCCGGATACCCGAATCGAGATACGCTTTACGAGTCATGGGCGATGAGGGATGAATTTATCTGTTTATGAGGTGGACGAGGAGGATAATTATCATTAAAACGGCGAAGGCTACTACGGCAGATAAAAGGACAATGGTCATCCGGTAACGCTTTGCAATATCCTTCTCGTAAATCTCATCCTCGAAGACGATGTCGACTCCATTTTCAAGCTGCCTGTACATTGAAACGTCCATCCTTGAGTGCGCCCTGAGGGGAGTCTGTCCATTTCGGACGGCCTGTAAATCTTCCAGGAGCTCTGCAACATCCTTGTATCGGTTTCTTTTTTTCTTGGCCATCATAATTTCGATGACTTCGGAGACGCCGGCGGTCAGCGACGTGTTTATATGGTCTGGCGGAACGAGCTGCTCCCTGAGGTGTTTTCTCATAACATCCGAGGGGTCGTCAGCCATAAATGGCACGCGTCCTGTTACCATGTGATAGAAAGTTGCACCGAGTCCGTAGATATCGGCCCTTCCGTCGATATCGATTTCACCCCTGATTTGCTCCGGTGCAATATAGTATGGTGTTCCGTAAGCCTTTCCAGCCTCTGATTCGGCCGCTTCGATATCGGCGGTTTCACGGGCCAGCCCCATATCCGCCAGCTTTACTTCTCCGCTCTCAGTCGTCATTATGTTCTTCGGTTTGACATCTCGGTGAATAAGGCCTTTTGCGTGGGCGTGAGCCAGAGCGTGAGCGACCTGTATAACTATATCGAGCGCCTCCTTTTCCGGGTAAACCTTTCCTGCCGCGAGGTCATCATACAGAGTCTTTCCCTCAACATATTCCATGACAAAATAGCTGTACCCCCCTGCCTGTCCGACGTCATAGGCCTGAACGATATTTGTATGGTTTAGCTTAGCGGCGGCCTGGCCTTCCTTAAAAAAGCGCTCGACGTATTCAGGATTTTCGCTGAACCGCTTTGGCAAAACCTTTATCGCAACCATGCGGTTGAGACTCAATTGCTTTGCCTGGTATACGATTGCCATTGCTCCTGAGCCGAGCTTTCCGAGGATTTTGTAGCCTGGTATGCGATGGGCGGCGGCCTTTTGTTCCTTGAGGCTTTTCTTTAACCTATCAGACTGGGATTCAGTGATGTAGCCGTACTCAACCATGACGTCCCTGAGCATTGTGGGACTGAGCTTTAGGCGCTCCTGGAGCTCTTTCAAGGAAGTACGCAGCTCTTCATCCGTGCAAAGGCCCTGCTCTACGGCCATTCTGCCGAATAAAGTGTCATAACTTGTTTCCTGCTGGGCCATTCATCACCTCGCGGAGCCCGATTTTTGTGGCAAAACCACAATGGCCAACAAACTAACGCAATACAATATATAAAAAAAAAGGGTTGTCAAAGAAAAACTGTCGAATTTGACTATAAAGACATCACTTGCCCGAGGCAAAATCGGCCTTTCCGGTCTTTGAGTTTAACGATTTGTCTATAACTGCCCGCTCATCCCGGCGGCCTGATAAAATTTTCCTTCCCTGGCTTTTCAGCTTATAGCTTCAATCCATCGGCTGGAAAATCAACGCCCAACACCTGATACGTACAAGCTCATACAGCAAAACTACAGAGGTCGCTAATTTTATACGCCATATCTTTCAGGAAAAGAGAGTAACGAACTCCCTATCATTGCTCGCCTTCATCTCCATCCTCGTCATTGGCATCTTCGTCGCCGGCATCTCGTTCTACGCGGTCCCTTATCATGCGACGTTCCTGACGTTCGGCGCGGTCTATTTCTCTTTCCTCGATTCCTCAGGCTCGACGCGTTCTCTTTCCCGGGGCCGGCGGTCTCTTTCGCGTTCAGCG
>JAOUFU010000479.1 GCA_029858035.1 Phycisphaerae bacterium | reverse complement strand
ATCCAAACAGAAAACTGGCTTTTACCTCATGGTGGGCCAACAAGGGCGTTGCGCCTTGTTATAAGAAGTTCCCTCTCGCTCTTCGCCTCAAAAACGATGAAAAAACCGAAATCGTGCTTACTAACGCCGACATCAGAACCTGGCTGCCGGGCGACAACCTTTATGATGATTCCGTTTTGGTCCCATCTGATACGCCCCCCGGCCAATACGACCTGCAAATCGGCATCCTCGACCCGCAGTCCAATAAGCCCAAAGTTCAGCTCGCTATTTCTTCAAAGCTGCCCGATGGCTGGTACCATCTTGGAAAAATAGAGATTAGAAAATAATGATTGGAAATTAATTGAACACAGCAAATCGAAAACATTCACTGCTCTGAAAGTGTGTTTATGAAAATTGTAACAGTTAGACGTATAAGTCAGGCCTTCTTTTTCTCGATGTTTCTCTGGTTCTGCATAGTCACCACTGTAGGCGAGAAATTCTGGCAGTTGCGGTCCTGGCCGGTCAACTGGTTTTTGCAGCTCGATCCCCTTGTTGCAATCGGAACAATATTGACTACCCACACACTTTACCGGCCGCTTCTCTGGGCCCTTGTCACTGTTGCATTGACTATAATTTTTGGCCGGTTTTTCTGTGGTTGGATTTGTCCCTTCGGCTCATTACACCACTTCGTCGGATTTTTGGGCAATCGAAATACAAAGCTCGCGAAAAGAATTCGGCTTAACAAATACCGAAAGGCCCAGCGCATTAAATACTTAATTCTCATATTCTTTCTGTTTATGGCTGCCTTTCCATCACTCGGAGCCACCTTACAAACGGGCCTGCTCGACCCAATACCGCTGGCAGCCCGTTCTTTTCAGTTATTACTGTCCATTGCTGATAGAACCGTTAACTTTGTTTCAACAACGCCTCGCTTTTATGAGGGTGCATGGCTGATACTCCTGATTTTCTTCACCGCAGTCTTTCTTAACCTTCTCATTCCCCGGTTCTACTGTAGATTTATATGTCCCCTCGGCGCATTATTCGGCATCCTCAGCAGATTTGCCATCTGGCGAATCGGAAAAAACCAAAATGAATGTTCAAATTGTAAATTGTGTGAACGCTCCTGCGAAGGCGCCTGTGAACCGAGCGCCAATATAAGGATAACCGAATGCGTGCTCTGCTTTAACTGTCGCCAGGACTGCAAAGACGAGCTGATTAGCTTCCAAACCACTCCTTCACTGGCAGGCGAAATCACAAATCCCGACATTTCCCGCAGGGGCTTTATGCTATCGCTCACCGGCGGCGTCATTGCAGTACCGGCGATAAGGCTAAGCAATGAATTAGGCGACAACTGGTACCACAAAGTTATTAGACCGCCCGGTGCGCTGGAAGAAAAAGAATTCTTAAAGAGATGTATCAAGTGCGGCCAATGTATGCGCGTCTGCCCGACAAATGTTCTCCAGCCGGGCGGCATTGAAGGTGGATTGGAAAATCTCTGGACCCCCGTCCTCAACAATCGAATCGGCTCCAGCGGCTGCCAGTTGAACTGCGTGGCCTGTGGACAGGTCTGTCCGACCTCAGCCATCAGGCCGATTACCCTCACCGAAAAACTCGGAATCGATGAGTTCGCCGACATCGGCCCCATCAAAGTCGGTACCGCCTTTTTCGACCGCAACAGGTGCCTGCCCTGGGCAATGGACAAACCCTGCATAGTATGTGAGGAAAATTGTCCCCTCAGTCCCAAGGCAATTTATACAGAGGAGTGTTTCAGTACCGTAAGAGACGGAATTTTAACAGTAAAAAGTGCTGCTGGTAATATGTTAGAAATCGAAACACCCATCATCCCTGACACATTTGCCACCGGCGATTATTATTGCGCTGTTGAAGATGGTGCTCGCGCCAAAATCACCGCAAATACCGAAAACACAATTACAATTTCTTTTGATGTGAAATTCGAAAAATTCCCTGCTGCCGGCGATAAAATCGAGATTCAGGTCCGCCTGCAGAAGCCCCACGTTGATATTGAAAAATGTATTGGCTGCGGCGTTTGCGAGCATGAATGTCCCGTAAGCGGCAAAAAGGCCGTAAGAGTCTCGGCTGAAGGTGAAACAAGAAGCATGGACAGAAAGTTGTTACTCAAATCTTAATCGTACTGGAGTTGAACGTGATGAAAGAAAAGCAACATAGCATCAACAGAAGAAATTTCCTGAAGACTATGGGAGCGGCAGGATTGGCCCCGTATCTAATACGGGTTCCGGCTAAAGCGTCAGCCGGCACGGGCGAAACGAAGAATACCGACCCTAATGCTGCGGAAAAAACGCAAAAACCCAAAATCCCGCAGATGCCCAGACGAAAGCTCGGCAAAACAGGAGTTGAGGTTTCGTGCCTGTCGCTGGGCGGAGATTTTAGTTTTATTGACAAGCAAATCGTTTTAATAAAAGCCTTCGAGACCGGCGTCACCTATTGGGACACGGCCCACAACTATGGTGGCGGAAACGCCGAGCTTGGCATTGGCAAATACCTTACAAAGGACCCGAACGCCCGAAAGAAATTGTTCATTGTAAGCAAGTCCGCAATTTTCGGGGGGCCGATAACCGCCGATAAGGTTGAAGAGCGTCTTCAGACCTCTCTGGAAAGAATGAATACCAAATACGTCGATTTGTACTATGCCTTTCACGGCTTATCCGACCCCGCACAACTCACAGATGAAATAAAACAGTGGGCCAAAAGTGCAAAGAAGCGTAATCTCATACGTTTTTTTGGTTTCAGCACCCACCAGAATATGGCCGCTTGCCTTGCCGCAGCCGCCGGCCTCGACTGGATTGATGCCATAACGACACTTTACAATTTCCGGGTAATGCAGGACCCAAAAATGCAGGCTGCTATAGAGGCCTGCCACAAAGCAGGCATAGGACTTACTGCTATGAAGGCTTTCTCCCGCGGAGTCAGACGTCTCCAGCCGGTCGAAACCGAACAGGATAAGAAGCTCCTCGATCACTTCCAGAAGCGAGGTTTCACCGAGGAACAAGCAAAGATAAAGGTTGTACTGCAGGATAAAAGATTCAGCGCGGTCTCCGTTGGGATGCAGAATATATCTCTTTTAAATACAAACGTCGATGCCGTGCTGAACAAAACAAAACTTACAAAGGCCGATATTGAAGCCCTCAAAGAATACGCCCGGGCGACATGCAGCGGTTATTGTGCCGGCTGCGCCTACATCTGCAACTCCGTCCTGCCTGACACACCTTATGTCAGTAACATTATGAGATATCTGATGTACTACAACAGCTACGGCCAGCATGATAAAGCGAGAGAACTTTTCTCCCAAATTCCAGGCAACGTAAGAAACAGACTGCTGAGCATCGATTACAGACTCGCAGAAACCAACTGCCCGCAGCATTTGCCGATAGCGGAATTGGTCGCTGAAGCAGTCAGCAAATTGGCCTAAACACTGTCTCAAATGCAGGATTTGATCTCAGCAACAAGGATAACCGGCTGCTCATACCTATAGGCCAAAAATAAATGACTTGACCTATTCCTCGATCTTGTAATA
>JAOUFU010000478.1 GCA_029858035.1 Phycisphaerae bacterium | reverse complement strand
AGAAGGCCAGGAGGTTATGTGTAACCCGGCCGGCCAGGCGCAGTTGCTAAATAGCGCAGAAACAGAGCTTAATGTTATATGCGGACTCTGTGTCGGCCATGATGCTATTTTTGCGAAGGTCTCAGACGCTCCTGTAACAACGCTTATTGCAAAGGACAGGGTATTGGCCCACAATCCCGCGGGCGCTATTTATAGTCGCTATATTCGAAAACACTTTAAGGATACCGCATAGCGGAGATAAACAATGGAGCAGACATTCAAAGCCACAGAAATCAAAGTCGGATTTCATCCGAATGGTTACAGGATAGATAAAACAGCTTCACCGGTGAACCGATATACAAAATGGCAAATTCAATCTGGAAATAAATTGCGCAATCCGCAATCTGTTTGTTTCGGTTCCCTCCCCCAAAAAGGATGGTTTGCAAAAGACAAGTTTGACTGGAATAAATCTACTGTTACAGAGGACTATGCTTGATATGAAAATTGCGGTCGCAAGTGGCAAAGGGGGCACCGGCAAGACAACCATCGCGGTTAATCTTGCTAAAACAGCTGAAGGATTGGGTCACAAGATTCAGTACCTTGACTGTGATGTAGAAGAACCGAACGGCCATATTTTTCTAAAGCCGTACATAGAAAATGCTAAGGCGGTGACGGTAGAAGTGCCGGAAGTCGATTCGAAGCAATGTACAGGCTGCGGCAAATGCGGTGAAATTTGTCAGTATAGTGCGATTATACACCTTAAGGACAGTAGCGTACTGACTTTTGAGCAGCTTTGTCATTCCTGCGGCGGCTGTTTCCTTATATGTCCGGCCGGCGCAATTAGACCAAAGCAACTAAGTATTGGGGAGATTGAATCCGGAAGGTCTGACAACATCAGTTTTGTGCAGGGCAAATTGCGTATTGGGAATGTGCGAACAGTATCGCTGATAAAAGAAGTGAAAAAACATATTGAAGATGGCTGTCTGGCGATAATTGATGTGCCGCCGGGAACGTCCTGTCCGGTGGTTGAGGCGGTGAAGGGAGCGGATTTTGTTTTGCTGGTGACCGAACCGACACCATTTGGTTTAAATGATTTGAAACTGGCGGTTGGTTTGGTCAGGAAGATGAATCTGCCCTTTGCTGTTGTTATTAACCGCTATGGGATTGGAGACAAGGAGGTTGAGCAATATTGTCAGGCTCAGAAAATAGACATTTGTTTGAAACTGCCGGATGACAGACGTATTGCAGAGTCATATTCCACCGGACAAATAACAGTGGATGTATTAAGTGAGTATAAGGAAGAATTTTCAGAATTATATGAATATACAAAGAGTATAAAGGCAGGGATTGATGATAAAAGACGACTTCAAGTTCGGAGAAAAGATAACCCGTGACCTGCAGGCTCGCCGCGAAGCATGCAAAATCCTCGGCGTTGAGGAAGGCGCGACCAAGGAAGCACTGAAAAAAGCATACAGGCGGGCTTCGTTGAGGTATCACCCTGACCATAATCCGAATGACAACGATGCAGAAAAAAAGTTTATGCTTGTCAAATGCGCATACGAACTTCTGGCGAAAGATAAGCCTTGTCAAAAGCTGTTAGAGGAAATCAAGTTATGGTCCCGCATCCCAGAGGATGATAATTATAAGCTTGATAATCCCTGGGGACACTTCCTATGGTGGCGAGAAAGGTATTTTGGCTGAATATTGGATTTGCCGTGTATGGAAAAGTATTTACAATCCTGTAATACGGAATTTTGGAAGAATGTTTTCAAAGCCGAACTGGACTATATTCTGCGGGAATTAAACGGGTTTAAAGATGTTTTAAGTGTCGGCTGTGGCCCTGCCATTATAGAGGCATGTTTAGCCGAACACAGCTTTAACATTACCGGCCTGGATATTTCCAAAGAAGCATTAGACCAGGCGCCGGATAAAATAAGAACCCTAACAGGCCCAGCGGAAAATATGCCTTTTAAGGATTGCTCTTTCGATGCTGTTATTTATGTTGCCTCCTTGCAGTTTATTGAAAACTACAAAGAATCTATTAAACAAACTGATCGTGTTCTTGAACCTAGCGGCAAACTTCTTGTTATGTTACTTAATCCGCAATCCCGGTTTCTCAAAGAAAAAGTCAACAATCCAGCTTCTTACGTAAGCAGGATTAAACACACAAACTTAACGGAAATGGAGAAGACAATTGCAGAGTACTTTTCCGTTCAAACCGAATATTTTTTAGGAATCAGGGACAAGGAGATACTTGAAAGTGAAAATCCTGATTTAGCGAGTCTTTACGTTATAAAAGGAAAAAAGAGGCATTAGATATCAGGGAATAGTAAAGTTGAAGGAAATGGTTGTAATTAGCGGTAAAGGTGGGACGGGCAAGACGAGTATAGTTGCCTCTTTTGCCGCCCTTGCACAGAATGCCGTGCTGGCCGACTGTGACGTGGATGCGGCCGATCTGCATTTGGTTTTGCAGCCGAGTATAAGGCAGACTTCTGATTTTAGCGGCGGCAAAAAAGCCTCCATTATGACGGAAAAATGTGTGGGATGTGGAAAATGTGAAGATGTGTGTAATTTTGGTGCTGTTATATTCAAGGGCCCAGCCAATGACGTATGTGAAAAAACTTATGCTATTGATCCGATTTCCTGTGAAGGCTGTGGTGTATGTGTTCACTTCTGTACGAACGACGCAATAGAGTTTAAAGATGCCGTTAACGGTCAATGGTTTATCTCAGATACACGATTTGGGCCAATGGTTCATGCGAGGCTTGGAATCGCAGAAGAAAACAGCGGAAAACTGGTCAGTCTTATTCGCAAAGAAGCCAAAAGAATCGCTGAAGAGCGAAAAAAAGATTTAATTATCGTTGATGGATCACCAGGTATTGGGTGTCCCGTAATAGCATCAATTACTGGAGCAGATTTAGTTTTGATAATTACAGAACCTACACTTTCTGGCAAACACGATTTAGACCGGATAGTTGACTTGGCCGCCGGCTTTGGGATACCTACTTTGGTTGCGATTAATAAATTTGACTTAAATGCTGATATAGCCGGTGAAATTGAGGTAGATGTTCGTGAACGAAATGTCAAAGCGGTGGGGAAAATACGTTATGACAATGTGTTTACCAAGGCACAGATTATGAAATGCTCGGTAGTAGAATATACCGGTGGTGCCGTAACGGAAGATATCAAAGCACTATGGAGGAATGTTACATATGCCTTCTAACGAACTACAGAGAAAACAAATGCAGACAGAGCAGGAACAGATTGCTCAAAATTTAAAACGTATCAAACATCAGATATTGGTGCTTTCCGGAAAAGGTGGCGTGGGTAAGAGCAGCGTAGCGGTCAACCTGTCGGTTTGGCTTTCGATGCTTGGTAAAAAAGTCGGTCTGCTGGATGTTGATATTCATGGACCAAGTATCCCAAAACTACTTAATCTCGAAGGAAGAAGACTTCAAGGCAAGGGACACAGAATTGAGCCGATCCTGTATGACGACACACTTAAAGTAGTAAGTATAGGATTTTTAATACAAGACGAAAACGCTGCTTTGATTTG
>JAOUFU010000477.1 GCA_029858035.1 Phycisphaerae bacterium | reverse complement strand
CTCTCCTTGGTTGAGTACGAATTCACTCATAACCCTACTAAAATCAAAACGTCTACCCCAAATCCTTACTCCTTCTTCCTCAACAGTGAAAAGACATTGCTCAATTTCGGCAAGGGGGAAATCAAATGTCGTAATCTCAACCCCCAAATTAGTCACCCTATATAGCATCTCAACGCTTTCACCCAATTCGTAAACAGATTTGTTCGTCTGTATGTAATACTCAATGTTGTCGACGACTATAGAAGAGTTTGAATCAACGAGAGTCGCTTTCGCACTTATTGTCACGAATAATATAGATATGCAGGCACAAGCCAATTTCTTCAGAATTTTCTTTATTCGGCCAGTCATTTTACTGCCTTCATTTCCGACCAATGCGGTCGTTAAATTCTCGCAATAGAAGCAAGGTGCCTTCACGTGTTGAAAAAATATCAAAAGTCCGCTTATATTGTTCTTTAATTCTAATCCCTCTGGGAGCTTCTGTCAAATCATTTTTGGTGTCAGAACCGAATTTTACAGGTGGCCGGGCATATTTTTCGAAGGCTTTGCAAAAAAGGCTGTTTTTGGCCTAAAGAGGGGCTTTGGAAAGCCATAAAAAAATATTTTTTCTTGTTTGTATGTCCAAATAGACATATACTGTAATAAGTATATTTGGGAGACAATTATGGAAGCTTTAACGCAAAAACAGCAGAATGTGCTTGGGTTTATTGAGAAAAGATTGGGAGAGAACAGTCCGCCGAGCCAGCGCGAAATTGCCCGGCAGTTCGGTCTTGCGCGGAACGCCGTTCGTCAGTTCGTAAGATATCTAAAGAAGAAAGGTTATCTGGTGGATTTGGGCGGCCATCGGGGACTCAGGCTGTCTAAAGAATACCTCTATAGGAAAAAAGAAAGGGAGGGTGTCCCTATTGTGGGTAGAGTGGCGGCGGGGGAGCCGATACTGGCCGAAGAAAATATCGAGGGATATGTTGACCCGGGGGAATTATTCGGCCAATCGAAAGATAGTTTCCTTCTGAGGGTCGCCGGCGACAGTATGGTTGACGAAGGGATTATGGATGGTGATTTTGTCGTGGTTGAGCCGGCTTCGTCGATTAAGAACGGCCGGATTGGAGTGGTAATGCTGGATGATGAAGCGGCCGTTAAGAGAATATATGTCCAGCGTAACAGGATAGCCCTCAAATCCGCCAACCGCGCTGCCGGCTACAGGACCAGATATATCAAGGGAACCGACAGAAGTATTCGTATAATCGGCAGGGTGACAGGATGTCTTAGAACTATATAAATTAAGGGCAGGAGATGACTTGCCCGACCCGGCCGGCAATAGATGGCCGGTCGTGTTTAAATGTGACAAGGCTTTGAACCAATGATGAGTACAGAATGAATACGAAAGTCCAGACAGTTTATATGCCGGATTTATCTACGAAGTATTGGCAATCCCTGTTTGATGCAAGGGTGCCGGCGGGGTTTCCTTCTCCCGCTGCCGATTACGAAGAGGACAAGCTCGACTTAAATGAGCTCCTGATTAAGCATCCGGTGGCAACGTTTTTTGTCAGGGCCATCGGTGATTCGATGCTTGGAGCGGGCATTCACTGCGGAGACCTTTTGATTGTCGACCGCAGCCTTGAACCAAGGGACAGGAGCGTGGTGATAGCGGTCGTAAACGGGGAGCTTACCGTCAAGAGAATCAGAATCAGGAAAAAGAAAATCACTTTAGAGCCGGAAAATGAAAGCTACCATACTCAGGAAATCAACGAAAATATGGAATTTGAGGTATGGGGGGTAGTGACCGGCGTTATACACAAGCTATGAAAGAGATATTTGCACTTGTTGATTGTAATAATTTCTATGCCTCCTGTGAGCGTGCGTTTAATCCGAAGCTGGAAGGCAGGCCGGTAGTTGTGTTGTCCAACAACGACGGCTGTATTGTGGCCCGCTCCAACGAGGCGAAGGCGCTGGGTATAGGTATGGGGGTCCCGGCTTTTGAGGTCGAAAAGATTTTAGAGGAAAATAACGTTGAGGTCTTTTCGTCGAACTATGCCCTTTACGCCGACATGTCCGCCCGGGTCATGAAAACACTGTCGACTTTTACTCCCGATATGGAAGTCTACTCGATTGATGAGGCCTTCTTAAACCTTGCCGGTTTTAACTGCTCTTTGACCGATTACGGAAGAAAGATTTGTCGGACCGTCAAAAGGTGGACGGGCATTCCGGTAACGGTTGGTATAGGCCCAACAAAAACGCTGGCAAAAATAGCCAACAGGATTGCCAAGCACTCCGCTAAGGCAGATGGGGTGAAGGATTTGACCGATATCGGTTCTCTGAACGGGATACTTGCCGCGATACCGGTGGAAAAAATCTGGACGGTGGGAATAAAAACCGCCATAAAGCTCAAAAGGGCGGGCATTGAAACCGCGCTTAACTTACAAAGAGCGGACATAAACTGGATTAGGCAGAAGTTTGGCGTTGTGGGGGTAAGAACGGTGTATGAGCTAAGGGGGATGAGCTGTTATCCCCTGGAGCAGAATCCGCCTGTTAAAAAATCAATTGCCGTATCGCGCTCTTTTGGCAGGCCCGTCGATTCCGTTGATGAGCTAAAAGAAGCGGTTGCCGGCTATTGCTCAAGGGCCGGCGAGAAACTGAGGCAGCACGGCCTGGCCGCCGCCTTAATGACCGTCTACGTTACGACCAGCCGGTTTATAAAGAACAGGTACTTCAATTCCCGCACGATAGAGTTTCCCGTTGCTACAAGTGACACGAAGGAGCTTATCGGGGGGGCTCTTTTGTGCATAGACGGATTATATCGCAGGGGCTTTCTGTTTAAGAAGGCCGGAATTGTATTGAGCTCTCTTGTCTCTGAAAATCGGATTCAGCCAAATTTATTCGACAGCGCCGACAGGGCAAGGTCCCGCCGGCTCATGCAGGCGATAGACGCCGTAAATTCCAGGTTAAACTGTCCGCTCCGATGGGCGGCCGAAGGTTTAAACCGGCCTTGGAAGGTAAAGTTCAACCGGCGATCTCATCGATATACAACCAGATGGGACGAGCTCCCCCCGGTCGCATAAGCATATAGTCCGCACTCTTTCCCTTCTAACTTCTAAATTTTCAATTCACCAAATAATCATTCATCAATTATCCTTAATCATTTATTCTGTCATCCTGACCGCAGCGAAGTTGTAGGGTGTGCAAAATTCGTTTTTGCATACGCGGATATCTCAGTGTAGTGCGGTGGAAGAATCTCCAAAAATTAATCAATAATCACTCGTCAATAATCATTAATCATTTATATGGCCATCCACCATGAAAAATTGTTTCCATATATCTTCCTTTGTTCAAATTCTTAACTCCTCTGTTTTCCCTGGCAACTGGCAACAGGAAACTGGCAACCTGTCTCTCAACTGTTTTCCTGTTCAAATCCTCTAATTCCTTCCTGGCAACTGGCAACAGGAAACTGGCAACCTGTCTCTCAACTGTTTTCCTGTTCAAATCCTCTAATTCCTTCCTGGCAACTGGCAACCGACAACTGGCAACCTGTCTCTCAACTGTT
>JAOUFU010000476.1 GCA_029858035.1 Phycisphaerae bacterium | reverse complement strand
GGCCAGAGCTTACCGCCGACGATATTGAACAGATTATAAAGTGGCTTGCCGAGCTTTGGCTCACAGATGACCAGGTAAGAAAGGTGATAACCGAAGACGAATGGCTAAAATTCATCGAATCCGTAATAGAATCCGCAAAACAGCAAATATACAACTAATCGCGGCTTTTTCTTGCGTCCGCCACAATATTCAATGGTGGCAAATGTAACGCCGCCCAAATGTGGCGGACGAAAACAAAGTACTTTTTTATTATAAGTGTTATATTAATATTGAACATTTTGGGATAGTTTGGTATAATATGAACATAAATTGAGAATTTAGAATGAAAAATGAGCAGTTAAAAGTAAGGAATCAGGCCTTTTAAGCCTCAAACGTCGATATACGCAATACACAATACGAAATACGAGATATTGCGGAAAACCGCAAGTCGTAAGCTGTAGCGCAGCAAGGACATAGAGCCAGCAGGCCCACGTCAAATTTATTACTTATTGAATGGTGAATAACTATCAACTACGAACTACGAACAACCAACTACCAACTAAATACGAGCGACGAGCGACAAGCGACGTGCGACGAATTTGCACCTTTTTGTTCATTTTATGTAAGCTTTTGTACATTTCTTGTCCTGCGTAGCTCCAAAGGAGCGAAGCACGGATGTGCATCTTTACGACTAACAAGAACCGTTTTTACCCGGCCACAAATAAAAGTCCGCCCGAAGGGCCTCCACAGTTTTGCATTTTACATTTTAATCTTTAATTTCTCTTCGTGCCTTCATGTCTTTTGTGCATCTTTACGTCTAAAAACCTCCGCGATCTCTGCGTTCTCTGCGGTTAAAAATTCGTGCCTTTGTGCCTTAGTGGCTATACGAAGTACGAAAGCTTACGTACGAAAAAATAAACTTTTTATGCAAAACAAAGCCAATTTCCAAAAAATCAAGTTTAACGTAAATAGAGTATTAACAATGGATTACGACCAAATGGACACTTGGTGGAGTGGGAAAACAAAGCCAATTCAAAGCCAATTAAAGCCAATTCAAAGCCAATTCAAAGCCAATAAAATGCCAAAACGAACCCAAAACAAACCCAAAACGAACCCAAATCGAATCCAAAACAAACCCAAACGAACCCAAAACGAACCCAATTTATCGCGGCGTTGCCTCTGGCGAAGCCGGAAACAAACTCGAAGACGCGCCCGTGACGGGCCAATTTCAAAGGCAAAAAAATGTGTTTGGTTCCCTTAAAATATTGACAATTACTAATATGGATGCTAATTTAAAAAAATGTACGGTGTTTTAGCTGTTTATAGAAAGGACTCTTTTTGGGAGGTAATAAAATGCAAACTTATACAAAATCTTTCATTCTAATTATTTTAGCTGGATTCACATCTGCCGGCTTTGCCCGGCAAGCTGCAAGGCCGCCTGGCGCCCCGCCGCCCGGCAGAGAATCTGCCATCAAATCCGCCGACGTCAATAAACCCGGTGCTATATCTTTTCCTTACGCTGCTGAGGTAACAGAAGATAATGTTCCCATTCATTGCGGCTCGGGTACGAATTATTACATCTGTGGAAAGCTCAAAAAAGGTGACAAAGTGAAGGTCGTCAGCAGCCAGTTTGGCTGGTCTTGCATTGTTCCTCCGACTGGCAGTTTCTCATGGATATCTATGCGTTATGTTAGCATTGACCCGGATGATCCGACCACCGGGATTGTTACCGCCGAAGGTATTCGTGTCTACGCCGGCTCTGAGCAAAGGGAGCCAATACATTCTGAGACGCTGCAGTTAAAGTTAAACAGGGGAGATGAAGTCAAGTTTATAGGAAAACAGACGAAGGATTATTATAAAATTGCTCCACCGGTGGGTGCCTACCTTTGGGTAAGTACTAATTATACAAAGCCGCTCGCCGCCCCCGTTGTCAAAGTGACCAAACCTGTTATCGTCCCCACTGCTGTCGATCCGAATACCGCTACTAAGACCGCTACTAAGACCGTTACTAAGACCGCTACTAAGACCGACACAAATGATGTTAAAGCGCTCATTCCCACAACGATTTCCGGTGAGAGCGAAAACCTCAAAGCATATCGCACCTTGGAAAAACTAATCAAGGCTGAGCAAGCCAAACCCCTAAACCAGCAGAATTACACGAATATAAAGAAAGCGCTTGCTGTAATTGCCGGCAACAAAGATGCTGGTAAAGCTGCCCGCTATTCTGAGTATGCGTTAAGGCAGATAAAAGGTATTGAATTGGCCATGGTTATTACCAAAGAGGTTCAACTTCAGAATGAAGAGTTAAAGAAGTCTCAGGACGGAATAGATAAGGCCCGCGAAACGAGCTTGGCACAAGCTGAAGCTCTTGGAAAATTCGCTGTCATCGGCAAGTTTCAAACTTCGAATATTTTCAGCTCCGATGCAATAAAGCTATACAGGATAATTGATGATAACGACAAAACCGTCTGTTACGCTTCACCAACCGGGCCAATCTCAAAAAAGGATTTGAGCAAACTTGCTGGTTCAAAGGTCGGGCTAATCGGCAAAATTGAGCCAAACCCGCAAACAGCAGGAGCTTTGGTCAGATTTACGGAAGTAGTCCAGCTAAACTAATCGGCTTAAAAAACTAATGGGACCCCATTTTGTCCGGCGTGACCGGAACACAAAATAGGGTCCCTGATAGTTTCATATTGTCAAGGACGCCTTGAGGTCGTCCCAAAAAGAAAGAGAAAAGCTCTATCAAGCTTTACCGGGGATCGACGCAACATCGTCCTCTGGAGCGGTCACGGGGCCTTTCTCGAAGTCTTCCGCGCTTGGCTTGCAAGTGTAGTTATACCAGGGAGATTCTGTATTCTCCATCATATCGGACCACTTAATCAGCTTGCCGGTGTATGCAGACATTCGGCCCATGATCGCGGTGAGAGTGGATTCGGCAACGTTACGGGCTTCGTTGAGCGGCTTGCCTTCGATGATGCTGTTGAGCAAATCAACATGCTCCTGGACGTACGGACCACCGTGCTCGGGGAAGTCCGGTATCTCGATTTTTTTCTCTGACTTAAGTCCGCCACCGCCCCAGCTCTCGCCTTCAGTACCTCTAAAGAACTCCCTTACTCCACCGTCGGTGCCATTGATCTGGCGGCACATGCTGTGAATGCGGCAGCCGTCGCCGTAATCGAAGTCAATACTGAAGAAATCGAACTGGTTGCCGGTTTTTCTGCGGGCCCGGCCTCCGAAGCCGAGTGCAGTTTTCGGTGGATGACCAATAAACCAGTTAGCGACGTCAAGGTTGTGGACGTGCTGCTCGACGATGTGATCGCCGGACATCTCTGTAAAGCTCACCCAGTTGCGCACCAGGTAGTCGGCGTCGGTATCAACATTGCTCTCCTCCCTATACCATAGTGCGCCGCCACACCACCAGACACAGCCACCAAGTATCTGGCCAATCGCACCCTGCTTGATTGCATAAGCATTCTGGAGGTAACCTCGCTGGTGCCGGCGCTGGGTGCCGGCCACAACGCCAAGGCCCTTTTGCTTGGCCAGCTCGCCGGCCTCGATAATCTT
>JAOUFU010000051.1 GCA_029858035.1 Phycisphaerae bacterium | reverse complement strand
AGAGTGTGGCCACAGACAGGCCACAAGTACGGGCGGCATGGTTGTTACCGCCTTCCCCTCAGCCAGTGGAGCCGGCGTAGAGATGTTGCGTGCCGGTGGAAACGCTATCGATGCGGCAGCGGCAGCTGCCTGGGCCTTGGCTGTCTGCGAGCCGAGCGGGTCAGGTCTGGGCGGGCAAACCACCATGCTGATATGTTTTGCCGATAGCAGGACTTTGGTTGTAGATGGTTACTCGCGCGCGCCTGCAGCAGTTTCCAGAAGGCTGGTCTCCGCCAGGCAACAACAAAAAGGCTATCGGGCCTGTACTATTCCTTCTACACCAGCCACGCTGGAGTTTGCTCAGAAGCGTTACGGAGTGTTGGCGAGCGCCAAAGTGATGGAACCGGCAATTCGTCTGGCTGAGGACGGCTACGCCATTACTAAGCTGCAACGCAGACAGCTAAATTGGTGCATGGCGGACCTGCTTGCATCCGGCGCCACAGCCAGGCTTTTTCTGAAGAAGGGTCGCCCGTTTCAGGTCGGTGATGTTTTTCGGCAGAAGGAGCTGGCTGCAACTCTTCGCCGTTTGGCGGATCTCGGCGTGGAGGACTTCTATCAGGGCAAGATTGCACGTACCATTGCCAAAGACATGACACGGAACGGTGGTCTCATCACAGAAAAAGACCTCGCAGACTACAAGGGGCCGATTGAACGTGACGCCCTTGCGGCTGCCTATCGAAATTATCAGGTTGCCGGTGTTCCTCCCCCCGGAGGAGGACTGCAGGTGCTGCTGGGCCTGAAGATTATCGAACATTTGGCATCTGAAGACCTTATGAGCGATCCGGACAGATGGTATGAGCTTCTGGCTGAGGTGACGTATGCCGTCTTCCGCGAACGTGATCGCTTCGTGGTGCATCCGCGGGATTTGACGCCTTCGCTCATGAAGTGGCTCCTGAGCGATGAACGTGTGTCTGAGATCGCCGGGCATATCCGGACCGGCTTCGGTGAGAGCTCCGGCGAGACGGGCGGGGAAGAGTCCGGTGAAACGACGCACCTCTGCACCGTTGACGGCAGCGGCAACGCCGTGGCGCTGACGCAATCCATCCAATCGCTTTTTGGCGCCAAAGTGGCCAATGGCCAACTTGGTTTTCTTTATAATAACTATCTTTGCACGTGCAAGCGACGTCGACACCCTTACCGGCTTGGCAGCGGTTGTATTCCTCAATCGAATATCGCACCGACTTTCGTCTGGAGAAATGGTCTGTATGGCAAGGCCGGAGAACAGGTAGACGCAGGAATAACCGGACCTTTGTTGGTGCTGGGTGCGGCAGGAAGCCGGCGCATCACATCGGCCATCCTGCATGTTATAAGCGGAGTTGTTGACCGCGGATTATCGCTTGAAGAGGCTGTCAGTTTGCCGCGTGTCCATGGGTTACGCAGCCGCAAGGTGCACATCGAGCGGCCGGCGGCCACCGAGCCGCTTCTAAGGCGCCTCGAGAAACGTTTTCAGAAAGTTATAATCAAAGCGCCGCACAGCTATTCCATGGGTGCGGTGCAGGCAATCCGGTTTGCAAATGACCGGACATTAGTCGGTATGGCGGACCCGAGACGAGATGGTTCGGCGGTGGGCTTGTGATTTTGCTCTTTGACGTGCCGGAGTTCTCGGCGGTTTTAAGGTTAATGTAATGAAATTAGGCAAAGGAAATCTGTCGAGCAGACATAAGATTGTTCTGGCGACGCTGTTCATCGGACCCTTGTTGGTGGCGGTCGGTAAATGGGCCGTATTGCCGACTTCCGAATTCTTCACCCGAACCTTCTCATTGGCCGACCTGTCCACAGACATGCAGCATCGCGTCACATACGTATTGTCGGTGCCTTTTGGCGCTGCTCTGGTGGTGTTCTTTCGACTCTTTCTTGGCATTCGGCTTCTCGGCCCATTCCGTTCTATTCTCATAGCAGTCGCTTTTCAGATCACGGGCATTTTGCCCGGCCTGTTCTTTCTGGCCGCGGTAATAGGCATTGTTGTCGTTATTCGCGGACCTATCAAGGCCCTGCGCCTGCCCTATTTTGCCCGCGTTTCCGTTCTGCTAAGTGCAGTGGCTTTGATTATGCTCGCTGCCCTGCTTGCGAGCACCTGGTTGGGTGTTGCCTCACTTGGTCGAGCGGCTTACTTCCCAATAGTAGTGCTGTGCTTGATGGGTGAGGGATTTGCCAGGACACTTTCCAAAGAAGGCATGAGGTCAGCCCTATGGCGGGGAACAATGACCGCCCTTGTGGCCGTACTTATCACGTTCCTGTTTCAGATCAACGGGTTTCAGGCACTGTTCCTGCACTTCCCGGAACTATTGATAGTCGAAACGGGTTGTATTGTCGTGATCGCAGAGTTCTTTGACCTTCGTCTGTTGGCCTGGTTGAACCCGCCTGTAGCTGTAAGAATATCTTCCCATGGCGCCAGGAAGAAGGGGAAGAAGTTTGCCGCTCAGAAGACCGGCCGCCTAAGAGAGCTGTGAAAGGTGGCTGTGGAGGTGTTGATTTGTCGTGAAATCTTGAAGAAGAAGGGTGTTGCTTATGAAAGTTGCTATTGTTAGAAATCGTAACATGGACGGTATCGTCAGCCGGTTCGGTCAGCCGTGCCCGGAGACCTATGGCAGGCAATCGGTGCAGATGGTCATTGACTCGGTACGGGCAAGTGACCATGTGGTGGCCTTCTTCGAGGGCGATAAACGGCTCATAGCCAATCTCGAACAGTTCATGCCGCCGGACCCGCACACCGGCCAGCCGGGCGGTATGGTGCTTAATCTGTCCTACGGCATTCAAGGCGATTGCCGATACGCCCATGTGCCGGGGATGCTTGAAATGGCGGGGATTCCATACACAGGCTCCAGCCCATTGGGGCATGCTTTGGCACTGGATAAGGTTGTGGCCAAGGTTCTTATGAGGGGGTCCGGTGTGCCGACCCCAAACTATCGGGTCCTGAGCCGGCCCAACCAGAGGGCGGTTGGACTGCGTTTTCCCCTGATCGTCAAGCCTCGGCACGAATCAACGAGCTACGGCCTGCATTTTGTCCGGGACGGCGATGAGCTTGAAAAGGCTGTGCTTGAGGTTGTGACCCAGTATCAGCAGGATGCACTCGTGGAAGAATATATTGAAGGCCGCGAGGTCTGCGTCGGCCTGCTTGGCAATGACCCGGTAGAGTTCCTGCCGCTCGTAGAACTCGATTTTCACGGTCGAGATCTGCACGCCCTGACCTGGGCGGACAAATATCATAAAAGCCCCGATGAGCCGGAGAAGATCTGCCCGGCGCCGTTGTTCAAGGACCTGGAGGATCGGCTCTGTCAAATGTCTCTGACCATATTCCGGGCGTGCCGCTGCAAAGACTACGCTCGCGTCGATATCCGGATCGACCCGTCCGGCAATCCCTTCGTGCTCGAAATCAACTCCATGGCCTCTCTGGGACCAGGTGGAGCGTTTGTGCTTGCCGCCGAGAAGGCCGGCTACAGCTTTCAGGCGTTAATCTCTCGAATCCTCGATGTTGCCTACCAGCGCTACTTCCGCAAGTCCAAACCGGCAGATGCGCCGGCCATACTCGCCGAACCCGAAAGTCCTTCGCACTCCGGACTGATTACCGCCCAGTTGGAACCAATCGCACGGCAGTTGCCGCACCCGGACCTGGTGACCGGAAATGAACAAGGCGCGGCCGGAACGACGGACAGCCGGTGCGCTTCTTCCCGGCAGGAGCTTATCGATAATCATCTTCATCCCTGCAAGGTAACGGAATTCTATGATGAGCAGATCCGCCGCAGCGGCTGCTATGATCAGCTCAAACACATCGTCGAGCCTTCAAAGGCCGAGCTCGAAAGCTCGGGCGCCCTGGATACCAGCGGTGAGCACGACAACACAAAAATGAAAGGTCTCCAGCACAAATACCCCCAAACCGCTCTTATACTCGTAACCGACCAATGCTTTTCCCACTGCCGTTTCTGCTTTCGCAAGAGACTTGTCGGCAGACCATCACAGGAGGTTGCGCAGGATTACGCCGATATCTCCGAGTACATTAAAGGGCATCCCGAGATTACGGATGTCCTGCTTTCCGGCGGTGATCCGTTTGTGCTTGATACCGAGCAGCTCCAGACTGTCATTGACCACCTGTTGCCCATCCCTCATCTGACCTCGATCCGTTTCGGGACCAGAGCGCTGGTTTACTACCCTCCGAGGTTCCGCGACAAGACCCTTGCCGACCTCTTCAGGAGGATCAGAATGGCGAAAAAGACGCCGGTGATTGTCACGCATATCGATCACGTTGGCGAGGTGTCTGAAGAAACTGAGCTTGCCGTCAGGAAGCTTCGCCGCCTCCACGTCCAGTTCTTCAATCAGACCGTGCTGCTGAAAAATGTGAATGATGATCCCGCCGTTCTCGCCGCAACATTTCGCAGGCTCCACGCACTCGGCGTCAGGCCCTACTACCTCTTTCAGGCACGGCCCGTCAAAGGCGCTTTGCATTTCCAGGTGCCTCTGCATAGAGGCGTGGAAATCGTCCACGATGTCAACAGGCGTTTGAGCGGCATCCAGAAAACGTATCGCTACATCATGGCGCATTACACGGGAAAAATTGAGGTCCTTGATATTGGTGAGGACAATTGTCTCTACATGCGTTATCATCAAAGCATAGACCCTCGCAAAATCGGTATGGTTTTCTCACGACCGTACCGCGAAGATGCTTATTGGCTTGACGACCTTCCTTGTTTGTCGGAGGTGCCGGAAACTATCTAAAATATAAATCGCCGAGTTGTGAACCGCTATTGCTCAACGGTGTTTTATTTACGAGTTTTCAAATGCGTCTGCTGGTTATAGAAGACTATCGACCTTTACAGCAATCCCTTTTAAAAGGGCTGCGCGAAGCCGGTTTTGCTGTGGATACCGCCGCTGACGGCCAGGAGGGTCTCTGGTATGCGTTGAATAATGATTATGACGTGATTATCCTCGACCTTATGCTGCCCGGCATCGACGGCCTGAAAATTCTCAAAGAACTAAGATCCAAAGGCCGGCAGAGCCATGTGTTGATTTTGACCGCTAAAGATACTTTGCAAGACCGCATAACCGGCTTAGACCAGGGTGCCGACGATTACCTGATCAAGCCGTTCGAATTTAAGGAGCTGTTGGCCCGTGTTCGGGCCTTGTTGCGCCGCAGTTACAGGCAGAAAAATCCTCAAATTAAGATTAAGGACCTTCGGATTGACCTGACAACACAGAAAGTTTGGCGTGGTCGAAATGAAGTTGATCTTACGCCGCGTGAATATGCACTCCTGGAATACCTGGCTATGCGGGCAGGCGAACCGATTTCCCGCACGGATATATGGGAGCACGTCTATGAATTCAAATCCGCTGCATCGAGCAATGTAGTGGATGTTTACATCGGTTACCTGCGAAGGAAGATCGAACGACCAGACAAGCCTTTACTTATCCATACAATCCGGGGCCGCGGTTATCTTTTGGAGGGCCAGCCATGACGACTTCGCTGCGAACCCGCTTAATCCTCGGAATAGTCGGCGGGATGGTCCTGCTGTTGACCATCTTCATCCTGACAGTCTACATACTGATTCAACGAGCATTAGTCAATCAGTTTGATTCGGCACTTCTCTCTACAGCCCGGATATTGGCCGCCTCAGTTGAAACAGACGCCAATACAATCGATCTGGAAGATGTACAAAACATGCCCGAATTTAACGATCCGAAATACCAGACATACTACCAGATCTGGGAACAGGACGGAAAAGTCATGGCACGGTCTCCTTTCCTGGGAACAGACAACCTTCCACGTCTTGAGGGTTCGCTGAACAATGGCGTATTCAATAAGTTGACAGGAAGAGACAGGCCGGAGCGTGCGGTCGGCCTGAAGTTCCTGCCCAGGAGCGAAACCGGAAACGAAAGTAGCAGCCAACCGGCAGCCAATGACAAAATACTGATTTTAACCGTTGCCCGCGGCGCCGGCGATTTGTATAACCAACTGGGCCTGCTTCGATGGCTTTTGTTCCTGGCATCAGCTATTGTAATTGCTCTATCGGTTCTGATAGCGGCCTTTGTGGTCCGCCAAGGGCTTCGGCCACTGCACTCCATCGCATCCGAGATTGCGGCTGTCAGGGAAGATGACCTTGCGGCCCGTATTGGAACCGCTTCTATACCGGCCGAGATTCTGCCGATTAAGAACCGACTCAATGACCTCTTATCCCGACTCGAAGGAGCTTTCAAGCGAGAGAAACGCTTTACCGCCGACGTCGCCCATGAGCTTCGAAATCCTTTAGCGGGGATACGCTCTACAATCGAGGTAAACCTTACGCGCACCCGTGACATTACTGAATATCGCAGCGCTCTTTCAGAGTGCCTGGAAATCGTCGAAAACATGCAAACAATGGTTAATAATCTGCTGCTGCTCGCCCGGCTGGATGCCAAACAAATCAGCTTCCAGGGCGAACAGGTTCGACTCGCCGAACTGGTAAATTCCTGTTGGCGACCGCTTTCAAAGGAGGCTACCAATCACAAAATCACCTTCGAAAATCGCATTGACCCCAAAATCACATGTGAATCAGACCGTCAAAATTTGGCCATCATTCTATCGAACATACTTGAGAACGCTGTAGAATATACCGATGAGGGAGGACAAATCAGGGCAACAGGCCGTCAAGGCGAGGGCTCCGTAGAAATCACTGTTTCCAACACCGGCTGCCGGCTCAATAACGAGCAAGCCGCACAGGTATTTGACTGCTTCTGGCGGGGCGATTCATCACGTAAGGATGCAGGCGTTCACTGTGGTTTGGGTCTGGCTTTGGTGGATAGAATCATTAAAGCGTTAGGCGGCAGTACGACCGCAGAAGTAGAAAACGGAGGGATATTCAAAATCCGCCTGACCCTGCCGGCCAAATGAAACTGATAACCAATTACCAATTGGGTAATCTCTAATCTTGTAAGTTCCTGCCGGTCTCAAAGCGGACTTTTGCATATCGCAGGTTCGGATTGTCGTCAGCGATGCCGAAAAGGTCAATAACGTCAGAAGGTTCCGAGCCGCCGCGGGGAGTATTTGTAAAAAAGGTTCTGAATGGATGTTCAAGATCGATGCGGACAAATTTTGGGCTGGATTGATCCGGAAATATTCGGCCGATGAAGTTTGCGAAAGTCCTTTTGGTTCCATCGGTTTCTGTCCCGGCTGCGATAATCCATAGAGCGCCTTCGCTGCTAATGTGAAATCGGCCATACGATGGCTCCAGTCCTTTCGAACCTTGCCCAGTTTCGGCCAGAGTATTCCTCGATAGGACTATTCCATCTTTGACCACGACATATTCCAGATGAGTTGTCATTGCCTGGCCGGGAAAATATTTGTCTCGAATAAATGAGTATTGGTGAGGCCGTTTAAGGTAAAGAAGGTGAGTCGCTCCAGCCTGGTCGATGTAAAGGTCAAGGTTCTGAATGTGGCCGGCGGTCTTCTCCACCGTATCAATCTCAATTGGAGTAACGAAGTCACTGCTTCGAATATCCGGAGTGTAAGTATAAAACAAACGCCGGAATACATAATCCCACTGACGCTTGAGTTTTTCGAATTTGAGCTTTTGCCATTCCTCGACCGGCTCAACAATATCGCCGATAGCCATAACAGCCGCGGCACGGTCTCGCAGCCCAACCTGTGGATAGCAGGACCGGATGGGAAACTGGATTTTCCCCCTCTGATGCCACTTGCCTTTACTATCGCAGTATGAAACAAATTGATCTCCTGTTTGCGCATTGATGTTGAGCAGAAGCAGTTCGCCCTTTGCCCCGTCGGCGGCAAAGCCCCGGTAAGAGTGGTCGGTAAAATAAGTTCCGTCAGCCCAGGCCGGTTGGTGTGTCTTCTCGGCATCAGCAAGAGCTTTAGGATTGAATTCAAGTACTAAAGGCCGGCAGCGGCCATATTTAACGCCGGGCGGCTCGACAGAGGGATTCACAGATAAAAAGACCGCTCCCTTTTTAAATATTCCAATAGGACAGGGCTCACGCTGCCGGTACTCTTTCTCGCTTCGAGCGATTTTCCAGCCGTTCGCCGACCGATGCCACAATTGCCACCTGGTGTTACAAAGCAGGGGAACATCTTTTCCTGTTTCGATGACTGACAGGTATACGTCGTTTCCCTTCCGGGCGATAACTGTCGAACCATAGCACCATAATGGCCCCGCACCATTATTAGCAGGCGCGTATGTTGTAACGACTTCTTCAGCCTCGACGACAAACCTGACATCATCCATCGCCGGCTTCGCCTTCCCTGCTTGCGCCACGGGTTTCCAGCCCGTGCCAACACGGCCAGGATGGCCGTGCCACACCGCTGAAAAACAAAACTGCCAGCCGACAACTACACACACCAAAAGGAAAATTTCAGACCTGCGATTCATAATCTTTGCTCCTCCAAGCCTATTTCCGGGGCATTTTAATGTAAAGGTCACGCTTAATCTTACCGGTCGAGGTTTTTTGAAATTCGTCTAATTTTATTTCCAAGCAATGCGAGGACACCTTCTCGAAACCGGACAACTGCTTACTTTGCTGCTGACATTCGTTGACATTTTTCCAAACCAGGCTCTTGAGCACTTCCGGTTGTTTTATCAATTCAGGGCCGGAGAGATTTGTCTTTGTTTCTATTACGTCCCATGCCGGTCGTACAATCGCCCTGACGGTCTCTTCGGTTATGCCGGCTGAATCCTCTTCGAAACCCGGCACTACCAATACCTCTTCGACATACTGTGCCCCGGAGAGCACGGACTCGACATGCTCGGGATTTACATTCTTGCCGCCCGGCAGAACAATTATATATTTCTTTCGGCCGGTTATATAAAGGCAGCCATCCTCGTCCAGGTGCCCCAGGTCGCCGGTATGAAGCCAGCGGACCCCTTCATCATCCGTCCTGACAGCCGCACCGGTCGCCTTGGGATTTTTATAGTAGCCTTTCATAATACAAGGGCCGCCGAGGGCAATCTCTCCTTTTTCACCGGCTGGCAGTGTTTCGTTCCTGTCGTTGACAATCTTTACCTGCAAGGTCGAAATTGGCCTGCCGACAGAACCTAATTTTCGCCTGTTAGGATTTAAGCCGTAAACAGGCGAGTTCTCCGTAGTGCCATAACCCTCGCGAAGCTGCAAGCCCCTCCTCCAGAATACCTCCAGCACCCACCTGGGGACCGGAGCTGCCCCGGAAATGCAAAACCGAAGATTCTCCCAGCCCATCTTGCTGACAATTCTCTTTCCCACCAGCCCTGGCAGGTAACGATCAAGAATCCTCAAAAGAACGCTTGTTTCTTTCTGCCTGTTCAGCCCTTCTTCAATCCTCCTGGCAAGAACGGTGAAAAGTGCAGGTATCCCTATAAAGATTGTTATCCCTTTCTCGCTTATCAACTGCGCTATTTGGCGATACTTATTGGTGTAAACATTAGTTGCTCCAACACAAAAAGGCAGCAGCTTGCCAACTGTAAGGCCGAAAGAGTGATGGGGCGGGAGAACGTGGCCGAGCCTGTCATCGCCGGTTATTTTCACTATCTCCAAAGTGCCGCCAATATTGGCAATAAGGTTAGCATGAGTCAGCTCAACTTCGCGAGGGTCACCCGTAGTGCCCGATGTACACAACATCACAGCGGTATCATCGGCTTTTATCCGGCTGTGGATTTTACTGAGCAATTCACTTGCCGCGGCACTATCAAGGCTGATTCTCTCATGTGCGGTCATCTCAATAAGACCCAAACCCCCGCTCAAAGTATATTCTTTTATCTGCCCCCGGGAATCGGCATCATGATAATCATCAGCCATAACAATCAAGCGGGTGTCGGTGGAAGCGAGGTGTTTCTTGACACCTTCTACCGGCCTTTCTGAGTCAATCAGCACCGGTACGGCACCGGCAAGGATTATCCCCCAAAGGGCCACGTCCCAATCCGAACGGTTTTTGCCCAATATTGCTACTTTGTCCCCTACGCGGATATCCCCGGCCTGAATGAGCCACAGCGCGAAGTCCTGTGCCCTTGTTTTCAATTGTCCAAAGGTGAGAGACTCCCGCCGGTCCGCTCTGACGATTTCCAGGCACGGCTTGTCCGGTTCCACCCGAAGCAGGGACTGGTTAAAAAACTCTATTAAGGTCTGGAACGCAGGCTCAGTTTCCATGTTTCAATCCAAAAGAAAACGATATGGGCCTACAGGCCGACTTTACAGCTTAGTTTCAATATCCTGCAGAAGATTATCGTAGCAGACCGGCTTGTAATATGCAACTACCTCCCACACTTTTTGCAGAGCTTCTCCAAGTACCTTTACTCTGTTTTGTGCGGCACCTCCAGACCATGTTCGGCCATCAACTTTGAATCCGACATGATTTCCTTTGCGTCACCTCCGGCGATGATGCGGCCCTTATCAAGCAAAACGGCCCTGTCGGCAAGGGCGGCCGCAAAGTTCATATTGCACGTCGCTATTATCAAGGTCTGAGGCAGATCCTTAAGCAGCTTTACAAGATTGTCACGGTTCCTCGGATCCAGGCTGCCGTCAGGCTCATCAAGTGTAATTATTTTGGGTGACATAGAAATAATGGTTGCTATTGCTGCAGCTCTTTTTTGGCCGGCCGAGAGATGGTGGGGGGCCTTGTCACCCAGTTCAGCCAGGCCGACGGTCTGCAGCGCCTCGGCAACGCGTGCCTTTACCTGTTCGGCTTCGAGGCCCATATTGAGCGGCCCGAACGCCACGTCATCGAATAAAGTCGGCATGAACAACTGGTCGTCGGGATTTTCCAGGCAACAACCAAGGCGGGAACGTATCTTTTTCAGATTTCCCCTGTTGATTTCGAGACCGTCGACAAGGACTTTCCCCGTCCCTTTAACAAAGCCGGCCATTGCAAGCAGTAATGTAGATTTACCCGCTCCATTGGGCCCTATCAGGACAAGCCGAGCGCCTGCTTCAATGCTTAGAGTTATGTCACTAAGGGCGGATGTCCCGTCGGGATACTTGTAGGTAAAGTTCTCTATTTCAATCGCTTTCGGCATAAATTCTCAAAGTAAAATCGGTTTAACAAAAAAGTAGATCCCCAGCATAAAAACCACGGCGGCCAGCAAAAAGAAAAGATCGCAACGGCGAATTTGCAGCTTCGAAAGCGTACGCCAGTTTCCATCGAAACCACGGGCCTGCATCGCTATATTTATATGCTCGGCGGCGTCTATACTTCGGATGAACAGGGAGCCGAGCATAGACGCTGCGATTTGTAGTTCGGCCCTAAATTTAAGACGCCGCAGCCTTCTACCGGCCCGTGCACGTAAAATGCGATGCGCCCTGTCGATAAGAACAAATATGTAACGGTACAAAAAGCCAAGCTGGATAACAAGTAACCTGGGCAGGCCGAGCCGTTGAAGTCCCGTGAGCAAATCGTTAAACCGCGTGGTAGAGATCAGGGCGATCAGAGCCAGCATAGTGACGGTGAACTTTCCAAGAATGGTAAAACATCGCATCCAGCCGACGGAAGTATTCCAAAGAAACGGCCCAAAGGCAACTGAAACAGGCGTCTTATCATATAACGGACAGCTCAGTGCCAAAATTAAAACAAATGGGCTAACCAGCAATATGTGTTTAAATACAAATCTTAATGGAATTCCGGCCAAGACCAGAATTGCAAACGGTCCAACGGCATAACAGGCCAGGATGCTGACTGAAGTGCGCGGCAAAGATATGACAAGGGCCGTAAAAACAAGCACGACTATAAACTTGACCCTGCTGTCCAGTCGATGCACAGGCGAATCCTGATAAGCAAATTTGTCTATGTGTGCGTGGTGCATTTTCGTACCTTGTGGTTTGTGGCGTGCAATTCGCGGGCGGATTCATTAAGACTCACGCCTGGAGCCTCTCTTTCTTTCTTAGAACCCGCGCTATAAGCCAAATCAGCACCATCGTTGCCGCGGAACCGACCACGCCCGCAAAGCTTGTCCATCCGGCCGAGGCTTCTACGTGGTTTTCTGCTGTATCTCCTATTACAGAGCTTCGAAGAGAATAATCAGGCAAAAGAGAATACCTGGCCTGCAATTTATCCGCCGCCGCAATTGTCGGGCTATCATTAGAGATAATACCCTCAAAATCCGGCTGGTCCGGTCTTTCGGCATAGCTCCACTCCAGGCCGTCAGGCTTGTCGGAGGCCAGCAAAGAAATCCCCGCGCCTATAACAATAGTAAAAATCACCAACGTCGCCAGCACCGCCTTTTTACTCAATCTGACTTTGCCCGGCAGTGAATTTACCACAATATCGGGTCTGACCTGCTGCAGATACCCCAAAACCGCCACCGTAATCAAACCTTCCACAAGACCAACCAAAAGATGGACGCCGAGCATTGTTATCAAAAAGGTTGTGAACGGAACCGCCAGGACGCCCGACAAAGCCGCCTGTACAGGAACCAGAGCGGCCGAGCCCTGCATGGCAATCACACACGCCAGGACGGCGCCCACGTATGCCCGCAGACTGTTGAACGGACCGGCTGTAACTGTCCTGTATAAAAAGTAACCAAGGTAACTGGGTACAAGGGCTATATTGATAATGTTACACCCAAGCGCAAGCAGGCCCCCATCCTGAAAAATAAGACACTGAATAATCACCACCGATGATATCACTATCGCGCCCATGTGCGGTCCCAATATGATTGCCAGCAGGACCGCTCCAACCATGTGTCCGCTGGTTCCGGGCATCGCCGGAAGCTGGAAGTTCACCATTTGGGCGGCAAAAACGAATGCTCCCAAAATACCCATCAATGCAAGCTTTTCCGCGGTGATAATCTGCCGGACCTTCCTGCAGATAAAACCCAGGCCCGCAGCAGCTATTGCAGCCGAGCCGGCAGCAACGGGAACTGATAATAATTCGTTGGCCATATGCATAATAAATGCCTCCCGATTATCTTACCATTGCCAATCTATTTGTCCTTATGATTTTCCATTTTTAATGCTTAAAAGCTCATTTGTGCCCGCACGCCCAGTACGACCGCATCACTGCCTGTGTCATTGCCACCCGGATCAGCGACATACTGAATGTTCGGACTGATATTCAGCCACGGCGTGACCTGGGCATTATAATAAAGCTCGACAACACTTTCATTATCATCAGTATAGGTTGTAGAAGCCTTGTCGCTGAAGATACCACGGGCAAATCCTGCACCAAGAACATCGTCGTTGCGTTCCTCTATAAGGCCCTGATATTGAAAGCCAAAACTCCAGAAATTGGCAATATCGTTTTTCTTACTGTTTGCGCAGCCATACCTAAAGAACCCACCAAGACCCTGGCTGTCATCAGGATCAGCGTTTTCCTTAGCCAGCATCTGGCCGCAACTTAGATAAAGGCCAACATCATCCCTATAACTCTTCCCTGTATCTGCGTAATCAGTATTAGCTTTCGGTTGAGGATCATACCATAAACCTATACGATATACCCCCTGTAGTGGGCCTTTCTCTGAGTCCAACTTAGGCGTTACTCCCGTTTCAAAAATATAGAAGAAATAATCCTCGTCGCCGAACGTGGTATTGAAACCGGTTTCCCTTACATCTGCCTGGGCATCGACTACAGCCGCTGATACATACCAGAACCTTCCGGGACTATAGTGAACAGCCACGCCCAAGCCGTAATCCGGAAACGGAATCGTCGGATTGTTAATCAAAGACATATTAAGAAACTGTGTGACTTCATCATTAGCATAGATACTACAGTCAAACGCCACCGGGCAGCCGTGATGCTCGAATCCGCCTCTAAGATCCATCTTGCCGAACCTCATACGCAACATTTCTTCAGCGAAAGCCTGCTCATACCACAACTCGGTAACGTCCATTGTGCGCCTGTCTGCACCGTCACCATTTACACCGAATACACTGCCCACGGACGGAGCGTCAATACCGCCTGATTGTGACCACTTCCCTTCGGTGAGCATATACAGGCTGCCGCCCTGAATTCCAAGCAGTTTTTCAAGGTCGGCCGACAGCTCCAAATCGTAGCTCCCTGCGAATCGTCCTGCCCTGCGGTGTGTGCTGATACCCCCACGGACGTTTTGCTGGTAAATATTTGTAACACCCAAACCAACTTCTATTCCGCTATCCTCAAGTCTGTCATCAAGGCCGAACAATCCTTTTGTAAGTGTCTCTCGCTGCCAGAAATTCTCACTATCGCCAGTCTGTTCGGATAAGATACTATCTGCTCGTAACAGACTGGCTGCTGTCAGCACAACCAGCAAACATAAAAAACACCTTGCTCTCTTCATATTCATAACCTTATAAAAACAATTCTCCGAACGGCGCATAAAAATATCATATTTGTGCTACTACAACAAGAAAATAATTGACAAAAAGTAAAAGTTTCTTAAATTCTTCCATACCATATTGAAATTACTGTTTTTTAAGAGGTTCTATTGTGTCAGAAAAAGTGATCATCATTGAATTGAACGATAAGGCCGAATATCAAAGAATTCTGGAGGGTCAGCCACAAACCTTTGGAATGCGCTCGGGCAGAGTATACATCCAGCCGGGCCAAAGCTGTGGCCGACACAGCACTAAACATCATGAAGAGCTGCTTGTCTTTCTTTCCGGCCGCGGGATGCTGCTCATCGACGAACAGGACTCTTTCCAGATCGGCCAGGGAAAAGTATGCTATATACCCCCGAATACCGTCCATGACGTGAAAAATAACGGAACAGAACCGCTCATTTACATTTACTGTGTCGCTCCTGCAAATTCAGAATCAGGCGAGTAAGAATCAGAAAAACCGGGCGAATAGGAGTTAATAAGGACCGCAAGCTAAATTTCTGCTCATTTTACAGACTTTTTTCATGAAAATTATCGTTGCCATCGAGGAGTTCACCAAGGCCGAAATCGGCCTTGGCGTGGCTAATAACAGTGATTGTGCAGGTAAAATAAGATTTCAGTAAAAAAAAAATTAAAAAATTTTGAAAAAAATGCTTGCAAAAATCCTTTGGCCGGTTATAATTAAGGTTGGAATATAAAGGTCTTTTCTTCTTATATGTCTTGGTTTATGTGAGACAGTGTAGATTAT
>JAOUFU010000050.1 GCA_029858035.1 Phycisphaerae bacterium | reverse complement strand
GCCAATATCGACACCCTGCTCAAGAAGCAACTTATCACCAGACTTCAGAAGCACCTTGGCGCCTGAATACCGTGATGTAGTACAAAAACCTATTTTCGTTATATTATTGGATTTAAGCTCAAGATTTACAGCAGCATTAAGATTAGCATTTTTGAATCCCCCGATATCCCGAACAGGAAACCAATATTGCTTAAAAGTCTTTACTTCATACGGTTTTATCCAACTATAGTCCGGCTGGTTGTCGGAATATGCACCAACCATAAGCTCGGCATAAGGTCCATCGGTGTCGGTGAGAATTTTGTCCCACATTCGGCCTCGCGGTCCCGGACTCCATTCCCATAATTTCGCTCCGCAAACAATATGGTGATTGCCAACGTGAACAACGCCGGCCTGTTTGCCGTGGTCATATCCTCCCGAGAAATCCTCCTTAAGGTCCCAGGCGAAAAATGAAACGGGTTCCGGGTGATTCTTCCACCAGCTAAGGTCTACGCCTTTATAGTCGACACCGCGATAAACCTGGTTCGAAACAGGCCAGTGACTAAAATCATTCTTCGAATGATAAGTTGCAACCTGCACACTCGGCGGAAAAATGACCTGATAATCATCATTTGCGTGTACGGCGACATTAGCCCAATAAAGAATCGAATTTGGAAAGGCGGTGCGGTTAAAAATCTTGACTGTCGCTTCTATATAGGATTTATCCGGATACAGTGTAACGCCGATTATCCATTTCATCCGATGACGATGCTCCAATTCGCCAAACCAAATGGCCTTACTGCCGTCGGCATTCTCGGACAGCGTATAATCGACCGGCATATAGGTTGAATTTCTGTGGTGGTGAAAGACACACCATTCAATCCCGCCTGAAATCCATGCTCCGAGCATCCCTATCAAGGCCGGCTTAATGACATTCTGGTGATAAAAGATTTCGTAACTGTTGGTCTTGTCGACGGCCGAGAATAGTCGGCCGCCAAGCTCAGGTAGAATTGAAAGCCTAATATAGTCGTTTTCAAGATACAGGGCCTTGTAAGTCTTCTGTTCCAGAATATTGGTCACCCTGTCCTGGAAAGGATAGGGATAAATCTTCTTTTTCGCACCCTGATAGGACTCATTCTCATAGAACATCGGATTGAGTTCCGGCGGCTCCAGTCTATAGGTTGGAATAACAATGGATTCTTCCCATACTTTAACAGAGGATTGGCCAAGAGCAATTGTGATTAGAAAACAGACAAAAACAGTAACCTGAAAGTACTTTTTGACCATGATTTCGTCCTTTCGATGAATGACTTCCAAAATATTCTCAATCCAAGCTCTATCATGCAATGCATTATAATAAGCGAGCATCTCTAATTCCAATCTCAAGGCTCTTTTTATGGTTGTGTTCTTCAACGTAATTTATAATATTTTCCATTTCGCATTCAAATTCAGTCGACTCCATATTGAGCAAATAATGAGACTCGATACGTTGATTATTTTCAAGACTCCAGTCTATATATGGAGAAACTAATCCTTTCTTTTCCAAATTATGATAGATTTCAGAACCGGGTATAGGAGCAAAACGAGAGAGAGTGACAAAAGGAGGATCGATTGCTTTTATAAAATTGATAGTTCTTTGAATGCTCCCACGAGTCTCCAGTGGAGTTCCAAACATAAAATAAGTGCTCCAGTAAAATCCCATTCGATTAAGTAGCCTTGCCATCTCTTTGACTTTTTCTAAATCAATAAGTTTTTTCATGGACCTCAAGATCGTTTCGTCTCCAGACTCTATTCCTACTCGTATCGTTACGCATCCGGCTTTTTTCATTTTCTCTAAAAGATTCTTGTCCAATAAATCGATGCGTGTCAGGCACTCCCATTTGATATTTAATTCTCTGCGTATTAGTTCATTACAAAAGAGAATGCAACGATCCATATTTAACGTAAAAGAAGCATCGCGAAAAGAGAAATATTTTACTCCATATTTTTCTTTTAATAATGATATTTCATTAATGATATTTTGAATCGATCGATATCTGACCCTTCGTGACCAGATATTATGGACACCGCAAAAAGTACAATGGTAAGGACATCCTCGAGATGCCATAATAGCTCCAAAATCAACTGGCCTGTAAGTCTGGATTTGAACTAGTGAATCGAGTCGAGGCCAGGGAATTTTATCTAAATCCGAGATCAATGGACGATTAGGATTATGGATTATCTGTCCGTTATGTGTATATGAAATACCTTCGATGTTTTGCAAAAACTTTTTTGATTCATTTTTTTCCAAGGTTTGTACCAAATCAAAAATTGTGCTTTCCCCTTCACCTCTTACAACAATGTCAATATTACGATTTTGTAATATAACAGAAGGGAAGACAGTAGGATGATCTGCTCCAGCAATAACTATCATGCCAGAGTCAATATCTTTACATATCCGGGCTATTTTTAATGCGCTGTCAACTTTGACCGACAAGATGCTTAATCCTATAATTCTTGGTCTAAACAGTTTCACGTAATTTATAATTTCACACCATATAGGATGAGAATCGTTCTCTAAAGCGTCATTATACGCATCACATAAAGCAGAAGCTTTACCCCATGACAATGTATCAGTATTGGGAGAGTGTTCAGCATCATAAATTTTTACAATATGTCCTTGTTGATGAAGAACCGAAGACATTGTTGCCAAGCCGAGCGGGTAATAGAAACGATAGAATCCCATAAATCTCTGGAAAGGTGGGTCAATAAAAAGTATTTTCATAGTTGTTACTTTCTAATAACATTAAAGCAAATTATTGTTGGTAGCCTCCCTCTCAAAAACAAGTTCTTGGGGATTCTTTGGCATCACCCGGATCCCGAACATATCGTGACTAACGCTAATCCAAGTTAAAGACTATCCACGTGTTTTTTCTATAAAAGGCGGGCAATTCTGACTCTAATTTATGCTGTTTTGAAATCGGTTAAACATATTAGAAGATACTTGCAGTCGCCAGTTACAAAACTCTATAGATCACAATTTTTTTCGTCTTTTTATTTTGGTCTATCCACAATGACAGTTCTTTTTGTACTGCTGTATCGGCATCAGGATTTTCATCTTCGTTCTTCATAACCGCAACGGCATACTGAGCTCCCATGGGGATATTTTTGTCAAATACCAATCCTTTTCTTTCCGCATAAAAACTTATACGTTTGTCAAACACGGCGATAAGATCATTTTTCTGCGTGTTTTCTTTAAGCCATTGAGCAGCCGCTTTATAAGCTTTTTTATCTGCGTGAATCGGCCGTAACAGCTTGGGTGTACATATAGCCAAGCCGGTTATAACCAAAACAAAGAACCATACCCGCAACCTTTGATTATTGTCGAACCGGTCCTTAGAAAATCTGACAGTAAGCCAATCAGCCAATATTTGTAATCCGATAGGCACATAAAAAACAGTAAAAACAACAAGCGGCAAACAATGCCTTCTACTGATGTATTTCCAGTTAGAATACAGTACAACCATCATAATAATATTAAACACAATAAAAACAGGTATGAAAAACCTCTCTGCATCCGTCGCAACCGCCTGTTTACGAAATCTTAAATGGATGCCGAGCAGCAAGGGCAGTATAAAAAAGTGCATTAAATTATTACTGATTCCTTCGAAAAGCTCACCAATCGCTTTTACCACATTGATAGGTATACTTTCTGCCGTATACACATTATCCCGACAATCAACTTTTGAGTCTTGATTTTCCTCCGTTTGCTCCCGGTCAGATGAGTTGATAAGCTGATACAGTTTTCGCGGTAAAATTCTCCCTCTTACTTTTAAGTACGGCGCCGTTGGGACAGCAAAACCAAATAGAAGGATGAATAATGCATACACAAGTTTGGGCCTGTTCATATTACGCCTTGGCAGGAACAATCCAATCAGCAGCCATAAAATCCCGTATAGAACCAATTGTGCGCACTCAGGCCGTACTATATGCCCGAGACCACCAGCCAGACCGACTAATCCAAACATCACCCACTTGCCCTGCTCCGCACCCCAAAGCAAAAACAGAAAACCCGTTGCCAAAAACAGGATATAAGGCCAATCTCTCAGTGCATCACTTCCATACTCTGCTGGATATGGCAGCAAAATCAGAATCAACAGGGCCCAAAAGCTGTTGCGAGAACCAACCAATAGCTTTCCGATAAAATATAATGGCACTAAAGCAAGCACTCTACACAGCAGATTCACGCCATGGGCAGAGTATATCCAACTATACAATGACGTGTTTTTACTGAACAAAGAAACAAATTTATGGGCTGCGAAAATAAGAAACGGATATCCCGGGGGGTGTGCTTTGATAATATTGATTGGTTCGCTTGATAACTTTTGAGCCCGCTCAATGTAAAAAACACCATCTTTGGAAATCAGAACAGCGGTGGCAATTAAGTAAACACCAAGCAAAGACGTAACAAAAACAAGAATAGCCAGATTGATTGCGTCGCTCTTATATTCCCCGCACCTGGCTTCTAATTTGACTGCCATCATATCCCTGATGATTTAAAACACAGCTTGTTATCTGATATTACTAACGACCAACAACTTCAAGATAATCTACAGCTTCCCAACGTGCAATAAATTTCCATTGCGCTTTCGAGTGCTCACAAATTGTTTCTTAAAACTTATTAAAATAAACACGGATAATTACTGAAAATAATTCACCCCTGACAACCAGCTAAATCAGAATGCTAACGCTGCTTTGAGAGAACGAGAAATTTGAAAGGCAGTAAACGTTATGTTAAACATTTGAGATTTGGTCGGGATATGCGGCTGGTGGCCTATAGATGCAGGTTTTGCGGGACTAAAGAGGTCGTATGTCTTAATGACAGAGCTATTTTAACATAGCTACAAAAACCATACGAGAGTAAGAGGAAATCACCACCCCTTCCTTGAAAAAATCACGGGTATGGTCTTTACGAGAGTATACAAATTAAGCAGCAAAGACCTTTGTTGTATGTACAAATAATCATATTTTATTTTGTGTTTGGGCTTTAAATCATAAAAGCTTCTAACTTGCGCCAAACCCGTTATTCCCGGCCTTACTGTCAATCTCAATTCTCGCAAAGACTTGTGAAGTTTGACAAAATGAGGCCGTTCCGGCCGAGGGCCGACCAAACTCATATCACCTCGCAGTACATTGAATAACTGAGGGAGTTCATCCAGTCGTGTCGTTCGCAGAAGCTTTCCAACTTTTGTAATGCGTGGATCATCCCGACTTGCCAGGATAGGCCCAACTCTTTCCTCTGCATCCTTTACCATCGTTCTAAACTTGTATAATGTGAAAACCTTACCATCCTTTCCTACCCTCTCCTGTTGATATAAGACCGGTCCCGGAGAAGTAATTTTAATCAATAATGCACTTAAAACAGCTATAGGTGCAGAGATGAATAAAATTACCAGACTGCCTAATATATCAAGGCTTCTCATTAAAAACTCCTCAACATCTCGTTTCCTGCCGATAAAAGTGTTAAGAAAATGCAGCGAATTCTCGCCGTTAATCCTCTCGGTTAGAAGTTTCACATAAACAGAAGGACTGAAGACAACCTCGATCTTAAACTTTTGTATAAGATAAATTAGAAGATTTAAGTCCTTCTCTTCTTGGATCCTCTCGCAAATAACAATTTCGTCGATATTGGCTCCTTTAACCAGTTCCTCAATCTCATCGATTTGTATTCTTTTAACGACAGTTCTCTTCCCTATGATATCATCTACTTCTCCTTCTCCAATTATCACGGCGTTCTTTTTTACTTTTTTCATAGCTTTTAAGATATACTGGTTAAGCTTAAAAATCAGAAGAAGGTTTATAAATAAGGACAGGACAAAAATGCTTGTCGGAAAAGCGTGCCATATACTTCTGAAGACATAAACAAAAGCTATACTGAGCAGAGTTCCTGAAACCAGCCCCAAAAAAACTCTCTTGAATAAGTCCCACGAGGATTTGAACCTGCTCTTATATACTCTGAAGAAGGATAAAGCTGAGATATAAATCACCGTCAGAAACAAAAAGCTTTTTTTATAAGGGGCGAAGTTATATTCAGGAAAAGGGTGCCCATATCTCAAAAGATAGGACAGAAGAAATGCAATATTTATTACAATTATGTCAGCCAGAAACAGGATAAACTGTATTATCATGGTGAAAGTCCAGATTGTCTTGGATCCATATTTTCATGATTTAAGTTGGCCTGGTCGTGCAAAAAGTTGCAGCATTTTCGTTATTGGCCTGTAGAGAAAAAACCAAGGAGATATACGTATATTGTTTCGTCGAAAAGATCTTATAATTTCCAGGTTGCCGCGAATGATACCCCTAAGAACATTTGCCTTGCCGCCCTTACGCATTTTTACGATTACTTTCGGTAGATAACCGATTTTTATTTGGTGCTTTTCAACAAAACGCAGCATTAATTCGAAGTCCGCTGCGACCTGTAGTTTATCATTAAAATACCCAAATCTTTCAAAAATGTCTTTCCGACAGAAAAAGGTTGGATGGGGCAAAATCCAGCCATAACTAAAAGCCCCCTTTTTGTATTTTCCGGCTTTCCAAAATCGCGTAACACGGTCAGCATTGTTTTGGTCTATATATACCAGATCCCCGTAAGCAGCGTCCAGGCTATTGCTTTGCATAAATTCTACAATCTGGCCAACAATGGTCTGGTCGGTATACACGTCATCGCTGTTCAAGATAGCTATAATATCCCCCGTTGACAAATTGATTCCCTTGTTCATCGCGTCATAAATGCCATTGTCCGGCTCGGATATAACCCTGGCTATACTGTTTTTGTATCTTTTTATAATATCAAGTGTACTATCCGTTGAGCCGCCGTCCACAACGATATATTCGATATTCTTGTAGTCCTGGTTGAGAACGCTTTTTATTGTGGCCTCTATCGTATCGGCGGCGTTAAGAGCAACAGTGATGGTAGATACTTTCATGATAACTTTTTTCTGCGTCCTTGGATTCCTGCCACACAGGAATTCCAGTATAGACTATGCTCTTGTTGTTACGGCGCTTGTGTCAATACTCGGTCATGTAAGTTGTTTAGCCTAAGCAGACTTTCCAAGAGTTCCCTACCCTAAAACTCAGCTTACCGTGCGTTTCTTGAGCAATAGCGTAGATACATAATGTGGATTATCCCTGTTTTTCATTTTCAACATATACCATCTCAGGATAGGCAGCACTCCAGGTGTATAAACACACGATGTCTTTATCATATTGCGCAGTATCGAACGTCCTGGCGTCAGGAAATTATCACGCGAGTAAAGCAAATCAGGCGCCCATGCTTTTTCTCGATAGACAAGTTCAAAACCAATCTTATCGGCATATCGCTCAATAGTATGTTCACCGAGATAGTATCGATGATCCCCAAGATCCCATGAGTAATTATGGTGCCTGGCAACACCATCGCCTACTTCACTCGTGTAGAGCAAAAGGATGCCACCAGGCTGTAGTATACGATGGATGTTTGAAAGCGTAGCTATTGGGCTCAAAAGGTGCGAAAAGACATCTGTTAAAGTGACTGCAGCAAACAAAGCCGGTGAAAGGTCCAACAGTTCTATTGGACGATCGTGTATTTTTGCTCCGGTCAACATACCAGCTAATTCCCTGCGGTCTGATATAAGTTCGACTCCTTCAATTTCGACACCAGATGCCATCGCGACCGCGATAAGCGTGCCAGTGCCGCAGCCGATATCAAGCCATTTACCTGGCGGAGCTGATTCCCGGATCAGACTACAGAAGTGTTGAAATTTTCTCGTGCGGTGACGTTCAGCCTTATTACACACCTGCGCTTGCGCCACGTGCGGGCTGTCATCCGAAAGGCCGGCTTTCATTCCTGTTGCCCGGCTGTTCGGCGATGGCATCTCTGAGAGATAATGTAAACCACAATCAGTGCAGCGCCCCAAATCAAATCCATTCTCACTAAATCTGTACTCCCATTGCGAACTACCGCAACAATCGCAAGGCTGGGAAACATTCTCCTGTTTTGTCTGCATTCTCAATTATATCCTAATATTCAGTGCAATAAAAGTTACGAATTCATGCAATTCATTTGACCTTAGATTTCACACAGTCTGCAGAAATGGACTCGTTCTTGATGATACGATGGCTTCTTGGTTGAGTTATTGCTTTTCGCCTCCTGTCAACGAACCACTTTAATCTTATTATTAGTGGCGCCAGGAAGCTCAACTTTCTGTATACAAGTAGCTTAACCTTGAACTCCAGAGGTATACCAGATGAGACAATTTCCCCAAGATGTAAAGTTTCTTTTGCCAACAGTTCGTAGAAACGCCTTACTTCGTCAAAAGAATTTTTATCATTCATTCCTGAAATCAATCGATTCGTCTGCTCGTGCTCGATCACGTCAATCAACTTCAGCATTCGTTTCGCTCTGAATAAAATTAACTTATCGTCAAAGTTTAATATGCCACCATACGTCTGATTGCTGTGCTGACGGTAATAATACAGTTCTCTGTTAATGTACTGTATATTCCCCGCCCACTTTTTTATCATCAGAGTAAACCAAACATCCTCAAAAGGTAGGTTGGCCGGTATCGGGAAAATCTTATCACCGATACTTCTTGTAAACGACCATATCCATCTCGGAAGACCTTTAAGATACTTCAGACAGTATGAAAAATTCTTAATCAGGATGGATTTGTCCACCGAATAATTCCTGATAACTCTGAGTTTGTTTGTAGTTACATAGCCGTCGTGACAGAGAACATCACAGTTATTCATTATATCGACGTAATCAAAAAACTTCATGTCGAGAACATCATCAGCATCAATACACTTAATGACTTCTCCTGATACGAGAGTATATCCATAATTTAAGCCGATAACTTTGCCGCTGCCCTTGTTTTCGAACACTCTTATGCGAGAATCTTGTTCCTCCATTTCCCTCAATATACTTAAGGTGTTATCCGTAGAGTGGTCCTCAATAATAATCAACTCCCAATCCTGATAATTTGCTTTTATTAATGCACTTATGGCTTCACTTACATAAAGCGAGACATTTTTTGCCGGCATAATAAAACTAATCATAAGCGCCCTAAAATTAGTTAGCACGAGTTATGTTTGAATCCAATAGCTACTAACAAAACTCACAATTATAAACATCTAATTCCTCCTTCGTGAAATTGTCGCTGTTTTTCACAGAAGAGTTAACTGACCTGTCGGGCAAGCGAAGTCGCCACAAGTTATCGAGACAAGCAATAAGTCCCACGCTAATATACAACCGAAATTGATTTGCCATGTGACCAGAAAACATCGCATGTGTTAAAAAGTAAATAAATAACACTAAGAGTAATCTCATTAGCATATGTGAATTTGACAACTGCATATTCCTCAGAAATACAACTGCTTTTCGTACAATTATATAGACCAGTGATATAAATACAAGAAGACCTAAAACGCCAAATTCAGCAGCTACTTCCAATACTATGTTATGAGGAAAACCACTTCTATTGTTAGAATTCCCTGTGCCTATGCCTATAATCGGATTTTCTACAAAATCACGAATAGCTTGTTCCCACATAACAATTCTCATGTGAATAGAACTGCCCGAATCTTGGAGAGCATTAGCAGAAATGCTATAACTATAGAAATTGGCCAATCGTTCCGGAAGAAGATATTTGTAAATACCAAAAAAGGTGAAAAGTATAAAAACGGATGCGTAAATTTTTGTTCTCAGCTTTATTTTACTTATAAGAGAGAAATAAAATATTATCGCGGTTAAAAGACTTATAATTACTCCTCTCGAACCGCTCAACAAGATGAAATATGCAGAAGCTGCAATTATAAAGGGGTTTATAGTCGTGAATTTTCCACTTTCCAACATCCATACTAATACGATTATTAATAAAACCGCGTATGTGCTGCCAAACAGAATTGGATTGTCTTTGACATTGGTATTTTCGAAAAAATACATTGAGAAACGAGTCTTTTGGGCAAGAACGGGATTAAAAAAATGTTCATAAAATGCCGGTGGCATCAGTATTATCGCTACGAAGACACTATATTTAAAGAAGTTTTTGATTCTTTTTTCTGAAAGTAAAAACCGGCTGCCAAAATAAGGCATTACTGCTAATAAAGGAGCATAAGCAATCTTCTTATAGGCCATATCGTTGTCTGTAGAGAATGCAAGATAACTCAAAAAAAACAAAAGGAAGAAAATGGAAAACAATATATCTACAAACGAAAGTCTAAAATTTGCATGTTCTTTGCTGAGTAATAGTGCCTCTGCCAATAGAAATGAAAATGCGAGAAAGCCATAAAAAGCCCCAGTTGAAATCCTGTTTGTTTGAAAGCCTAATTTGTAAACTGCATAAAAGTAAATGAGTGTGCCATTAAATAGAATCGCCAAGGCTAATTCCGGGCTTTTAAGAAATAGAATGAAGGTAAGTAAAAGAAGCAGGGCTGCAATAAATAAGGTGGTGCCGTATATCGTGGCAAACACCACGAGGCTTATAAGTGCTACAGTTGAAAGATATATGTAATTCTTGTGAGTATTTACGGAAAACAACTCATTTACCCGATTTTATTTTTGAAATTGCTGCAGCACATCTTCTCACAATTCCACCAAAAATGTAGTCAATGTCACCTTGGATTATATAATAGAAGCAACGGCGTAGAAGTGACATTATTCTAAATAACGAACTCAACACAAATCTCTTTTTATAAAGACGATTTATATTACGGTGGTCACTTTCTGATATGTGAGTAACAGTGCTGCTCTTGGCAGTTGGATGTATCCGAAATGCACCCAGGTAAGTATGAAACAGCCTGAATTTGATGTTGTTTTTTGCCGCACGAAGGAAGAACTCATAATCCATGGAAAATTGGAATCTCGTGTCGAGCATTCCTATGCGAGAAAAAACATCCCTTGCCCAAAAGGAACTTTGATTCGTAATAGACATGCCTTCATAAAAATGAGTCAAAAGAGAAAAAGGAGTAAATCTCAATTCACCAATCACAGTATCATTCTCGTCAATTAAAATTGTGTTGCCAAACACTATGTCAACGTCAGAATGTTTGAGAAATAGCTCAGCCGTTTGCCTAAATGCAGATGGCATATATACGTCATCTGAATTCTGCCATCCTATGATATCGCCCGTTGCCATTGAGAATCCTTTGTTCAGTGCATAAACCTGCCCTTGATCTTTTTCGCTGGTCCAGTAGCTCAGATACTTCTCATATTTTTGTATTATCTCTACAGTTCCATCTGTGCTTCCACCATCGATAATAATGTATTCCAAATTAGGATAGCTCTGGTTTAAAACTGACAGAATCGTTTTTTCCAGGAATTGCGCATGATTATAAGAAGGAGTCACTATTGAGATCCTAGGCCAAAGCCGGTTTTTCTTACAGGCTGCCTGCTTATCAAAAGTTGCCTTTGATATGAAGTTTTTTATTTCTGCAGAAGTAGCACTCTTCATTACTCTTCTCATCTTTTCCGGAATGTTGTCTGCCATGTGTTACTTTACCCTCCGTTTTCCTGAGGATATGCATCATTTTCAATTCTTGGCTGTTTCTTTGTAACCATACGTGCAGTCTAAGTAGAAACGCGTAAACATTTACGCTGCCCTCGTCTTAACATCGTCATGATCAAAAATGAATCCCATTTTGTTTTTGTGGCCGTTGATTCGGCTGACTCCACGACAAAACGCAGTAACTAAATCATTCATCGTTTCAAATAAAACATTCGCCAACACCGTTCTTTTGAGATGGCCCCATAACCGTTCTATAAGGTTTAGACTGGGGCAGTAAGGCGGCAGCCAGAATATCTGTACAACATCCCTGTGAGCTTTCAACCACTGCTTGACCGCCCGTGTGTGGTGAAATCTTCCGTTATCACAGACCAACCTGATTTTGCGCCCAGCGTATGCCATCACCAGAGTAATCAAAAAGGCCAGAAAGTTGTACCCGCTCTTTGTGTCGGCGACCGTGTAAGTGATTTGTCCGGAAGCATAATCTATGCCCCCATAGACCACCTTCTTGTGATTCTCTCCTGGGGACGGAACTTCCGGCTGAATCCCCTTTAATCCCCACATCCGAGTCAGTGTCGGATGTCGATGAATCTCCGTCTCATCCTGAAAAACCAACGCTTCTTTAGCATCGGGTTTCATCGCTTTTTTTTCAAGCGAAAAAGGCGTTTCTTGGCCTTCTCGCAGGCAGCTTCGTCTCGTCTGCCCTTCAGTGTATGTTTGGGACGATGTACCGAAAAACCGTGTCGATGCAGCAGTCTGATTAGCTGATCGCTGCTGAAACGAATCCCGGTTACCTTGGCCAGATGCTCTGCCAAACGCCCCGCAGACCACGTGGAAAAGCCATACCCCAGCGTAAGCGGATTGGTCAGCACCGCTTCTCGCATCTGCTGCAAAAATTCGGGGCTGGCCCGACTTGGCCGGCCAGGTGGCTTTATCGGGTATAAAGCCTTTATGCCTCCGTTTCTGTATAACCGTCTGATTCGAACAACTGTGTCTGTACCGCATCCTATTTGTCGGGCAATCGTTGCAATAGTATCGCGTGAATCGGACATCAAAATTATCAGGCAGTTGCGAAACACATCTGCGGAAGCTGTTGTTAAACGTAAATTGTCCAGTTCGTCCCATTGTTTTTCGGTAAGTCTAATTCCATGTCCCATGGCGACCTCCTTGGCGATCCTGCCGCCATTAGAAAAGTCGTCATTAACATACAATTTCAATGAGTCTTTTTGCGTTTCTACTTAGATCGAAAAGCAGAGAAGCCGTTATCCCGGCGAGAGGCAAGCCATTGTAAAAAGATAAGACCAGAGACAGTAGAGCAGGAGATGGCTGATGCAGGATTTTATCTCTGGTTCTATGGTCCTCGAATAACTCCTGACCGTTTCCTTCTCGTTTTTGGTAAAATTCGGCCCGAAAAAATACCACCCGAAGATGATCCTTTCGTCGGTGGTCCTGAGATAACACATAAGCCTGGACGGTGGCTCAAGAGCCATTTTTGGCGGCTGAGGGGCATAAAGGCAAACGACGGGAGTTTTTTTAGTCTCAAGACAGGAGTGCACAAGAAATCCATAGAGAGAGTTCCCGGAAGTCCGCGGGGTCAAGAGATTTGGAGAATCCCTGACGACAAACTCATGCTCTATTTTGAAAAAAGGCAAGACATGTATCTACTTACTCACTTTGAGTCTTTTGACGCGATATCCGGTTATTCAACACCATGATTGAGGGGAAATGGAAATAATCGACAGCATCTACGAACATGATAGGCAGGCTGAGGAATATGATAAGCACGTCCTTGAATGGAAGTGGTACGGCCACGATATCCTTTTCGGGATGTGTTTTGAATTTGTGAGTCCTAACCAACGCCTGCTCGACATAGGAATAGGTACTGGGCTCAGTTCAACTCTGTTTGCCAAAGCAGGTCTGGAAGTGTATGGCATCGATGGGTCTTCAGAGATGCTCAGAGTATGTGAATCAAAAGGCTTTGCCAAAGAGTTCAAGCAGTTTGATCTGCGTGAATTGCCACTGCCATATCCTGATGCTTTCTTCGACCACGTGATTTGCAGCGGCGTTGTTCACTTCTTGAGCGACCTTAGGGAGTTATTTAGAGAGATTAATCGTGTGGTCAAAATTCGTGGAATATTTGCCTTTAATATTCTACCGCAGATTATGGAGACAGAAGACGACAGCCATGAAGGGGACTTCATGGAGGTCTCAATCGATGGTGTTTCAATTTTTATGCATAATGAGGTTTACATAGAGAAGTTACTCAAAGAGTGCGGTTATGTTCTATTGAAGGAAATGAGGTTCACGACCCGAAGCTGGTTAGAGGAAGGCAGCGACTCCATCGTTAAGGTCTGCGTAGTACAAAGGAATAGGTGAGTGGTGATAAGTTAAAGATGGCAGGAAACGCTCTATTCGGGAATAGTAAAGCCATGAGCAAAAGGAAATTGAAATGAGTGAAAATATGAAAGATAGATTCAACTGGCGAGGTTTTACTTCGATAATAACGGGACTTTCGTTTGTCGGAATGAGCATTACCGGTATAATTCTCTTCGTAGTACCACCCGGCCGTATAGCCAACTGGACTGACTGGAGGATGTGGGGACTAACGAAACACCAGTGGATCGGACTGCATATTTGGTTCAGTGTTGTCTTCATGATTGCAGCAATATATCACCTTTACCTTAACTGGCGCGTATTTTTGAATTACTTCAAAGATAAAATCCACAAAGGTTATGCACTTCGCTGGGAATGTATTTCTGCGTTTTTATTGTGCCTTATGATTGGTGTGGCAACATTAGCCGAGGTTAAGCCTTTTTCATCTTTGTTGGATTGGAACGAGGCCATTAAACATAGTTGGGATAGAGCTGACCGACGTGCTCCGATTCCTCACGCCGAGCTATTGACTTTAGAACAACTGGCCAAGCAAACTAAGGACATCAACGTAGAAACTATGATAGAGAATCTAACAGCCAAAGGGATAAAGGTTGAATCTTCCGATAGTGTCGTAGGTGAGTTAGCAAAGGCACACAAGATGTCACCGATTGAGCTGTATGATATTGCGATTGGTGCAGAAATCTACAGAGGAGGTCGCGGGCACGGAGGTCGTGGAGACGGTGGGCAAGAGCAATACAGCAAAGAGAGGGCTTCTGGTCTTCGTAGAGTAGGCCAAATGACATTGGAGCAATATTGTACCCATGCAGGCCTTGATCTCAACAAGGCGGTTGAAAAGTTACGGAAAACCGGCCTGCAAGCCACAGCACAAATGACAATCCGTGAAATTGCCGACTCGAAGAACTTGCATCCCTCCGATGTAAGAGCTTTGTTAGAATAGTATTTTTTATCCAAAGAGGCAATTCATAAAAAATTTGAACTGTGGACAGTCATTATAAGTTGTTTTTCATCATCCAACTTTGGCATGTTGATTGAGTACATTCTATTTTTCACCTCCTGCGATGGGCCATTCAGCTGTAGCTTTTTAAACCGGCCCAATTCACCCCAACACGTGGCTGTAACGTTAACGATGTAAACAACAGAGTTGTCAATAAATCTCTGACCTTTTGGCTCTCAGGCCGACTTCAGAAGTGTCAATAGGTTTAAATCCCACCTCAA
>JAOUFU010000475.1 GCA_029858035.1 Phycisphaerae bacterium | reverse complement strand
ATTCGTATTCGTTTTGCAGAAATGGCTATTTTTTTCTGGAGTTCAACAGCTCTTTTTCATACGTAAGGCGATTACCTCCGGCACATTCAACCCTTAAAATACACACGATTCGTTTCGTCGGTTTGCCCTTTATATTTGCGAGCCGCGGGGACTGGCGGACTCACGCAGGGAGGCAATTTCCAAAAGGTGCTCGACAACAGTTTTCAGGTAGTTGTGGTCGGTTGGGTCCAACCGGTAATTTGCAGAATACCATTTTACGAGTAATCTGGAGGCTTCTCTGATTACGCGGCGGTTACCAGGGTCGTACTGAAGGGAAGACTGCAACCTGACGCGAATCAGCGCTATTTCAGGGTCAACGCCTTCCAGATTCGTAATGTTCCGCAGCTGGGATGTTTCGGCAGAGCTAAGGGTAGCGGAATAGAAGCCATGTTTAAGGGCATTCCGATTGCCTTTCTGGCCACCGCGCTTCCTTTTAATCTGTGTTTGCTTTGCAGTCACGTTTTGGGGAACCTCACCCGCGGGACTTAATTCGCCAGGGTAGCACACGAGTTCTAAACAGAAATTAGCATGAATTCTTTATTCGAACAAGGGGAAAATGTCGCTTCTTCACCGAATGGAGATTGGAGACACTTAGAGATTAGTAGAGATACATTGGAGATACACCAGGGAGACTGAAGATTAGAGATTGGAGACTAGAGAGGGGTCTCATCATGCTCGGACTATTTATCGTTCAAATAATCGCAAACCTAAAGGGTCACCCCAAAATGGGTGAATGAAGCATTACTTCAAGTAATATTCTGGGGAGATAATACCTGATTTGTAGTAGGCCTGACCGGTGTGATCCCGAGAATTCATCATGGCTCGCCTAAGATGAGTACGCAACTCCCCTGCTCTCATGCCTTTTTTAATACAATTTTTGCGCATTGATCGTTAGCGCCGCTGAAGTGTTGAAGAATTGAAAACCTTCTATCAACTAAGTATTGCATCAGCGAAGCTTTGTCGTATTTCGTGGAGAATGCAAGTGTTATCGGAGATCCCCTAAACCTACACCTCATAAATATTGTCTTAGAGTTAGGGACATTGCCATGCTGTTTGACTTCACAGTGAAATGTGTCCCTTGCCTTTGAGGCTTCGGTCGTGTCCACGTATTGTTCAAGAGGTCCAAAGACAAGGTCTTTGAGTTCCTCTCCTATGTATTCCTCGGCCAATTGGTCATCACCTCTACCGACGGTGCATTCCACGCCGAGAATCAGATAGTCGTTGGGATCCATGAATTTATGAATTTCATTCAAAATATCGTCTTCCCTAAAATTCCCTAAGCTTCCGCCCAAAAAAGCGACGAGTTTGGGATTATTGCTTTCCCTTAAAATACTATTATATCTATGGAGCTTTAAAATATCTCCCACAACGCAGTTGACCTCGATATTTTGCTCAAGCAACCCCCCCAAGTATTTGGTGGTTTCTTGAAGCATCGGAAAACTCAAGTCAATGGGGTAATACCTCACCACTGAAGGCGCCGCTTTTTCCGTGAGAATAGCAAGTATATACTTGTCCTTTTCACCACTACCTACGCCCAGGTTAACAAAATCAAAAGCTTTTCGACCGGAGTCCTCTGCTATTCTATTGTAGATGTCAAGCATGTGCCTAAATAGAATTTGTTTGGAAATGTGATGTAGTTCATACGCTGGACTAGCACAGAGGTTGCCCCACCTTCTCGCTGCCTCAACGTCCCAATATAAGAACTTCTGGTCGATTTCCTTATCGTGGTAAATATTTATCTGCAATTCCCTTTTGATTTCCAGCGATGTCAAGATCTTGTCAAAATAAGCCCGAATAAGCACGCCTGGTATTTCCTGCCTGAGCGTCTTTTCTTCTAGATGACGACCCAAGGAGGCGAGCAACTCTTTGTACCCCTCGCGGAGTCCGTTCTTGACAAAGTCTATGTGTGAAATATGCTCCACGAGTGGGGGAATGTCACACCGTCCACATAGCACTGGTATTATGGTTATACCGCCCTCGGCTGTTTTTTTGTAATATGCTCGCTCCAGCTCATCTCTAGTCGCTTTCGACGCTACGTAGCTAGTAGACAGTATAGCTATAAAATATTCGCTCTCTTTAATGGCCTCAGAGATTCTTCCCCATACGTATTCCCCACCTCTGATCTTAGCTTTATAGTCCCATACATTCTTAAAGCCGTTTTTGCCAAGAATGTCGACCAACCTAATCTTGAAACCTTCATCGGCTTCCGAATAGCTAATGAAAATCTGGTCGTTCTTGCTGGGACACATTAGGACTACCTCCTCGGGCTCATTTTAGCCTTCGGTTGTATGATTGGCAAGTTGTGTTAGGAGGATCAAGTGTTTCCCGGCTATTGGAGTTCGCCCCATATCAAGCTCAGGTCAATGTGTGTTTCAACCGCCTTCCTAGGTTCGGGGTGTTCTGGGCATAATTCCTGAGTTGTGGCAGGCCTGATTGGTTTGGTGTCCCTGGAATTCGGCCACTTTTGCGGACTACATACAGTTATCCATCAACCTTAATAACAGGTGGTATACCCGGATCTATGTCCTTCATATTCATGACTTCGAATGCGCTTCTGATATTATCGTCACGATCTATTTTAAGATCGCCTGGCTTTATGACATGGTGTTTTAAGGTGCGTCTGGATTTGATCGCTTTTCTCAGGAGTTCAACGTCTCCTAGGTGGCTAGACCTAGCGGCTTTACTTTTATAAGAGACGAAGCCTTCGAACAGTTTGATATCAGCAGCGGGACGAGAGTCATACAGTTTTCTCATCAAATACATTGCAGCAACCAAAACGGCACACCCGGGGCCAACATACCACAGACGATTTTCCACACCTTTTTTCTCAATGCTTCGGGCTTTGGGGTTACCTAGTCTATCGAACGCAACCGACAGCGGCGCTTCAATTACCAAGTTCAGCAGTGGTTTCTCCGTCGCTATTCTAACAACTTCGTCGATCGCATCGTTGAATTTAAGCTTGTCCGCCTTATTATCACCCAGTACTATCCCACAGGTCTTCTTATTATTGGAGAAGCCAATATCAAGAATCAGCCATATCCCTTTTGCCCACGATATGTCGTTGACTTTCCCTGCATAGATCATTCTGGCACCCATCTGGTTTGGATATGTTCTGACGTTTGGCTGAGGATCGGACTAAATGCTCTCATTTATGCTAATGCTTCTCTGATAGTATCCCATTTGTCCCTATAGTTTGGCGCGTCCTTGCTGTAAATTACACACCAAACATCTGTCAGCTTGCCACTTGCGGGGTCCACTCCCTTTGGATGTGGCTCTAAGAACTGCTCTAACTCTTTGGATGGCACTATGAACACATCCGGTGTTTTGGTCGGGTCGCCCTTCAGATCTACGAGTGCGTAGAAATAATCCGCGTGAATGGGTTTCTCATAGGCCTTGACGCCCATCCGCCACTTCCACCAACACTCTGCCCCGGTGCGTTCAAATGCCTTCTGCATTGTCTTGGTATCTATGGTGATAGATTTGCCGTTATCCGGATTGGCAGCGACCATATCCACGGCCCTCGTGCCTCTTGTCGT
>JAOUFU010000474.1 GCA_029858035.1 Phycisphaerae bacterium | reverse complement strand
CAGTCACTTCCGCTATTACTGGGCTCCACCTGCCAATTCACGCCACCGCTTTCAGTCAACGTTACCGTGATACCCATTTCATCACCTGTGACCTGGTCTACCAACGGCCCAGAAGTCGGACCAGGATTCCCACTGCCAATACAATAGGTTGTAACATTGTCGGCGATGTACTGGTCGCTGCTGCGATACGCGCAATCGTTGTAGGCGACCATTGTTTCGCCCCCAAGGCCAAAGCCAATACCGGTCTTTCCGGTATTCCATGCTGAATCGTCAAAGTCAGCAGCAGCCCAACCTGTGCCCAGAGCAGCATCTCCGCTTGTGGGCACGTGATAGGAAGCAGCCATTCCCTTTGGTACGAGCGTCGCGGAGTATTGTGTCAGACCGTACGAGATATCGGTCAACTGTGCAGGAAACTGAGGCGCGTATTCATGAATGACGGTGTTACCATCCGGCGCCACCAACGCCAGGTACTCACCAAAATCTTTGTCGAGCTCGAAGTTGGTGTGATAGTCACCACCCGCATCAAGATACGGATAATTATACGGATTATTCTCATACGTCTTATCAGATGCAAAGATAATCCGAAACTCACCAGGCTCAAGCTGGAGGCCGTCCGGAAATTGCCACTTGGTCAGGTTGGCATCATCATCGGTCAGGTACCAGCCATCCAGATTGACAGCCGTGCCGGACGGATTGTATATCTCAATCCAGTCGGAAAAATAGCCGTCTCCATCCGGCAGTGTGTTAATGTTGGACGCCATGAACTCGTTGATGACTATATGGAGATTTTCTATCTGCCAGTTGTTTGCCAACAGTGCCAGGTCAGCCATATTTACGCTATTGACACCGTCAATGTCAGCTTTGCATGTAGGGGGGAGACAATCCGGGTCCAACCACTGCCAGGCAAAAATTCGCAGGTCTTTGAAATTAACTATATAGTCTGAATTCAGATCACCTACGAGTTGAGGCTGGGCAACAGTCAAACCGGCTAAAAATGCTATCATTACCAATGATAGCGCCATAGGGCGTCCCCAAGCGAACAACGATGTTTTCACAGATACGGGCATCTTCATTTCCTTCCTCACAGATGTTTTAGACCACTAATCGCGATTTTATCCTTGTGGGCCTTAAAGTCGTAATTACATGAATCCTGCTTATTTTAACATATTTTGAGTAGTTTAGTCAATGATTATTGCCCTCAGAACTTATGGTCCTCCCAAAATCTCCCTCGTGGCATGTCCCTGCGAAGCAAGAAACAGTTATTTATCCGCTTTCTTACCCCCCTACCATAATCCGTGAACAAATATATGCTGTTGTGATGAGAATTGGCATTTCTGTCCATTTTTATCATATTAAAAATTTGAAACAACAGCTACGCCTCGTTATAATATGTTTCAGTACAACTATGACATACTGACTGATATTGTTCCTGTCAATTCATGTTCAATGGAGGCTATATTATGGATGTGACGGTTACTCTTACTGTCAATGGAACAAAAAAGACCATCACTACACATCCGGAACGCCCTCTTCTTGATGTTCTCCGGGAGGAGCTGCACCTGACCGGTACCAAGTACGGCTGTGGCGAGGGCCGCTGCGGTGCGTGTACCGTCCTGATGGATGGCGAACGTGTACTCTCTTGCGTCACCCCTGTGGCCCAGGCTGACAAGAAGTCTATAACTACGATTGAAGGGCTGGCTGAGGGTGACTCTTTACATCCCGTCCAGCAAGCTTTCCTTGCAGAAGGAGCGATGCAGTGTGGTTATTGCACACCGGGTATGATTATGACGGCGGTAGCGCTGCTTGAAAAGAATCCTACTCCTACAGATGATGAAATTGCTACTGCGATGAATGTCAACATATGCCGGTGCAACGGATATCCTAAAATCCTTAATGCCGTGCGGCGTGCCGGCAAAAAATAAAGAGGTAAAAACGTATGACCCAAAAAATCCTGGAAAAAACGCTTGAAACACAGCAATCTAATGAGTCAAGAGGTGAATTCGAACTGAGCCGACGTTCCTTTGTGAAGCTGCTCGGTGCGGGCCTTCTGATCACGGTGACTGAGGGTGTTTCTCTCGGTCGACGTGGCGGTGGCGGTAGCCAATCCATTTCCGTAGCGGCACGACTCCATATCAATCTGGATGGAACAATTTCCGTTATGACCGGTAAAGTCGAGGAAGGCCAGGGCGCACGAGCACAACTGACGCAGGCAGCGGCGGAAGAGCTGCGTGTCACTGCTGACCGGATTCACCTTGTAATGGCTGACACGGCCCTGGTTCCTGATGATGGCAGAACGGCCGGCAGCAGAACTACTCCTTCGACTGTCCCGGCCGTGCGCCGAGGCGCAGCGACTGCACGTGAGCTGCTGACGCGTCTTGCATCTGAGCAATGGAAGGTAAATCCCGGCACCTTAGAAGTGCGCAATGGAGTTGTTAGAGACCGGAAAACAAAGAAGACTATTACCTATGCAGATTTGGCCAAGTCAAAGGATGTTGCCGGGGCTTTCAAACAATCCGTTTCCTCCGATGTCACTCTTACGCCGGTCGGTGAATGGGAAGTGCTCGGAACACCCGTTCCCAGGTCTAACTGGCGGGACCTGGTCACCGGGGCACACCACTTTCCTTCGGATATCGAGCGTCCAAATATGCTCTACGGAAAAATTCTGCGCCCCCCTTCTTACGGGGCCACGCTTGAATCAATCGATCTTTCCAAAGCAGAGGCCATTAAGGATGTCTTCGTCTTTCGTGACGGTCAATTCGTTGGGTGCGCTGCGCCAACTTCGTTTCGTGCCAACCAGGCACTGGATGCTATTGCCAAAACCGCATCCTGGAAAACCGTTCCTCATCCATCGAGTCGAAATATTTTTTCCCATCTTAAAAAAAATGCACGCACCGGCGGAAGGTCACGCCCCGGAACCAGGGGCTCTGTTGATAAAGCTCTTACCGATGCAGCCAAGGTCCTCAGCGAAACATACGAAGTGGCCTATATTCAACACACTCCAATGGAACCAAGGGCGGCAACGGCGGAGTGGAAGGACGGCAAGCTGACCGTGTGGTCGGGCGTCGATGGTCCCCAGTCAGTGCAGGGTGATCTGGCTCGAGCTCTCCGAATTCCAACTGATAGTGTCCGTGTTATTGTACCCGACATGGGCAGCGGCTTTGGAGGCAAACACTCTGGTGAGGCGGCAGAAGAAGCAGCGAGATTGGCCAGGGCGGCTGGTCGCCCCGTAGCTGTACACTGGACTCGTGCCGAGGAGTTTACCTGGGCCTATTTCCGCCCGGCAGCAGTCATCGAGTGCAAAGGCGGCCTGGATGCCAACGGCTCACTAATTGCCTGGGACTTCACCAACATCAACGCCGGTGGTGCGGCTATTGATACTCCATACAATATAGCCAACACAAAAATCCTGTCGGTTGGTTCCGACTCTCCTTTACGCCAGGGTGCATACCGCTGCCTCGCTGCAACGGCCAACAACTTTGCCCGTGAGTCGTTTATGGATGAACTTGCCGCGGCAGCGGGGGCTGACCCGCTTGCCTTCAGACTTGCCCATCTCGAAAATCCACGCATACGAACCGTTTTG
>JAOUFU010000049.1 GCA_029858035.1 Phycisphaerae bacterium | reverse complement strand
TATTAACAGCTTCTGGTCCGTGGCCGCCATATATCCCTGTGGGGCAACGCCCGCAAAGGCGTCGCTGTTGTGTGGCTGTTGTATGTACATCGAGCCGCTGCCGCTGTTCTCCCAGACCACGCTGCCGGTATCAACGTCCAGGGAGTAAATGAAAGTACCCATAAAAGGCCAGATGCTCGCCGCGCAGTAGATTTTTCCATCATACAGCACCGGCGCCCCTCTCGCAGGCCAGGCCGATATTAGCCGGCCGTTGCCCAATATCCTCCGCTCCGAGGGGCCCAGCCGGAACCGCCAAATCAGCTCGCCTTGCTCTGCATTGACACAATAAAGATACCCATCGTCACTTACAAAATATACCTTGTTCTTCCATGCAACCGGAGCGAATCGCACCGGCCCGTCACAGTAGAATCGCCAGTTTTCTTTACCGCTATCGGTGTCGTAAGCTGTGACTTTGTCACTGACCATGGAAGGGACAAATATCTGCCTGCCCATTACCACAGGCTCGTAAGAACGGTCGAACTGCAGCTTATATTGTTCCTTACCCCAGGCCGGTATAGGTTTGTCAAGCTCTCTTACCCATTGAAGATGCAGCCCGGCCGGCAGTTGGCCGGGCGACGACGCACTTCGACTTGCATCGTAACGCCACATAGGCCAGTCAGTCGCGGTAATTTCTATTACAGAACTAACTTCCGGGTATAGTCGGCAACCGGCCCAAAAGACCGCGAAAACCCCGCAGACCGCAAGCACTGATATGGCAATGACCGAATATCCGGGGAAACTGTGAGTTGTTTGAGATTTGTTAACCTTGCTTGACAAAAACATTCCTTACTTACATTACCCAATAGCTCCGTAGTCTGTGTCTGTGTTGTCCGTATTGACCGGCATTTCCAATTTACTACGTGCCCCCGCCTCCGACCGCGGGTCTAATCGTTTTCAATATTCACTACCATATTATACCAAAATCCCCCTAAAAAAACAAGCTCAGCACCTTGTCGTGCCTTCGTGGCAAAAAATTAGAAAGCTATCGCGCAGCGATCCCTTAATTTTAGACGTTACATTTTGATTTTTAATTTCTCATCAAAACGTTATCACCTTATAATCACCCTTTAGCATATCCGACAAAGGCCTGCCCATACCCTTTACTTCAATACCCATCTCTCGCAGCCGGTCCGCAACCCCGTACATATCCGCACAAACCACGCACGCCTGCACAACCACCCCGTCGTTCATCATCTCTTTGACCGCCTCCTGCAGCTTCTTATCACCGGCCAGGATTCGCGATGAAGGTCCCCATATTACCAGCACAACCTCATCGAACCACTTCGCCCTCTTGGCATTATGCGTATACATGAAGCAGACCTTATGCGCCACCTCCGAGTCGCCGCTGGTCCACACCACCGCCACTTTACTTGCACTCGGCCGGTTCTGGCCTTTCACAAACATTTGCCCCCCAGCCAAACCAGCTACCACAACAATCACTACCAGAACCAAATACCTTTTCGATTTCATAATTACCACCTCACAAAAAAATGCCAAAATTCGATGACCAATATTACAACACCCAATACCGTAATCACAACTTTCACCATTATATCTTTTTTTCCAGCCAATTGCCACGCCACTTTAGCCATCTCGCCAACAAGTAAAAGTCAGCCCAAGGTGAAAAACTGTCGTAAATTAAGTGCATTGGTTGCGCGGGTAAGTGAAAGGGCGGCAGAGCAGGAGGGGTAGACTATTCTATTATCGATTGAGTCGGGCCGATATATTCGGTGTCGATGCAGAACTGAATGATTTCAAAGCCTAACGGTGCGGCGTCCTGAGAGCCTCTTTGTCCACCTTCTACAAGGACGGCGATTGCGATGCTTCGGCCTGTATTATCGGTTGCGAAGCCTGCGAACCATGCATTTTCCGGGGCTTGTGTTGAGCCTGTTTTGCCATACACCTTTACTTCCTCCTGGATGAGCGAGCTTTGTAAAAACTGGGTGTTGGCAGTTCCGCTGAGCTCGTTAACTACCGCGCTCATACCATCGTGGACTACGGCGATGGTTTGTGGGGAGATATTGAGGTCGATGCCAGGTTCTTGATTCTCGCTGCTCGTTGGTCTGGGATCAAGAAAGAGTCTGGGCGGTTTATAGACTCCGCCCCGTGCGATTGCGGCCATTGCATTTGCTACCTGTAATGGCGTAGCGCGAAGATTGCCCTGTCCGATTCCAAAATATCTTCTTTCGCCCTTATCAAGAGCGGGTATCTGGTCGAGGCGTGAAATTGGGGTCTTTGCAGCGGTGCTTGAAATTGTACCTGCGACCTGTCTTAAGTTTCGATTCTCGATACCCGATGCACGATTCTCGATACTCGATGGAGGATGCGGGATGGTGAGTGAGATTTCCTGGGCGTACCCGAATTTGAAAAGCCAAAGCTGGAGTACAGAGGGTTCGATTCTGTCGGCAAGCCTGGAAAAATAAATATTGCAGCTTCCCCTAACGGCATTTCGAGCGTTGTTTTGCCATTTATAGTCGTGTCCGCTCCGGTACTGGTTGAAGATCCAGCAGCTTGGCCAGCCTCTTGGCGCCTTTGCTGCCGGGCAACTTATAGGCTCGCCGGCGGTGATTTTGCCGGACTGTAGCCCGGCGATGAGGATGAGAGGCTTTACAACTGAGCCTGGCGGATATCCCTTGTTTATCGCCCTGTTTCGCAGCGGTTCGTTAGAGTCGGATATCAGGGTGTTATAGTTAAGCCTGACATGGTTCAAATCAAACGTCGGTGTTGATACCAGGGCGAGGATATCTCCGGTATTGACGTCAATCACAACAGCGGCCATAGGGGCCTGGCAGTTAGGGTTGAGGATGCAGTCTGCAAGATGGTCTTCTATTTTCTTTTGAAGCTCGATGTCCAGTGTCGTTGTGACGTCTTTTCCGAACTGTGTCTCTGTTCGACTAATAAGCTCGCGGTCAATGTCCCATAGTTTTTCTCCACGTCTTCCTCGCAGAATAGTTTCACAAATATACTCTACGCCGTCTTCCCGTCCGCAGACTTCATCGCTGATATATCGTGACAATTTATCATTTGCAAAAAGCTGCATGTCACTTTTCTGAGGGGGACCGACCCAGCCTATTATTTGTGCGGCGACGGAGCCATAGGGGTATGATCTGCTCTCTTTTGGCAGAATCTCAATGCCTTCAATATCCATAAATTCCAATTGAGCGTCAAAGACGTCTGCATCGGTTTTTAACTCAAGCAATCTCCAGCCCTTGTTCATTTCGGGGATTTTCTGAATCTCTTCTATTAGCAAAAGTCGCTGGTCCACATCCGGAAATTTCTTTTCGAAATCCTCGATAGCTACCGAAAGTGGGACGTTACTGACCCTTCCGTATTTGGCGATTATTTTTGGGTCAGGATCGTTTCTCCTCCAGGCCAGAAAGGTGCGGAGGTTCCATATTCTGTTGTTAATTGACGCAATTTGCTCCTCAATATCCAATTGTCCCTGTCCAAAGAACGAACACTTGTAAATTATCTTGCTGAGGATCTCAAGCTTTGCGTCCAGTTCTTTGCGTACCTTGTATAAAGAGGGTTTTTCCTTTGCGAGCATTGACCTTTCGGCGACGGTGAGCAGTTTTGCCCTTCGAACACGTTCGTCGAAAAGACAACAGAGGGTATAATTTATGTGTAGCTGGAACTGTGGTTCATTTGTTGCCAATACTCTGCCTTTGCGGTCGAGAATTTTTCCCCTGATTGTCTGAAGCTGTCTGGAGACTCCTTGTTGCAGTTTTAATTCATCGATACCCTCCATGTAGAACGAATGCTCCAATACCTGTATTTGTATCAGCCGGAGCAAAGAGGGTAGTATAAGGATTGTACTTATGATAATAAAAATTTTGATTCTCTTATTATACATGGTCTATCGTATTTTGCATCTCTTCAGAGACAGGCTTTTCTTTCAGATTTTGTGCAACAGGCATCTAATGCCTGCCGAATCGATGGTTTTTTATACGCATCAACCACGATGCCAGCAAGAAAAAAATTGGTCCGACTACAGCCGAATATAAGGCTTTTCCGAGAATATCAGAGTATATATTTGGAACGGTGGTCTGGCCTCTCAGGATCGCTAAAAAATGAGCGAGTGTGCCTGTCATAAAAGCGGTGATAAATATAGCGAAGGCCTGGTAATGTACTTTTCTGATGGCAATAACACGATGAAGATATGCCAGGGCGGTCCCGAAAAGTCCGAAGCTGATTGTTTGTGAGCCCATTGTAGAACCAATACTGATATCAGCAGCAAAACCTATTGCGAATGAGGTTATGATTGCATTGGATGTGTTGCTGTGAATAGCAAAAAAAACCAAAAGTATTAATAATAAATTTGGTTTGCTGCTCAAAGGGGGAAGAGCAATGATATCCAATAACAGGGATGCCTGGAGTACGGCGACTAAAGAGACGAAGATTGCGAAACGAAACCATCGCATTTTTTATCCTCACAGCCTTTCGCGTATCTATTCTGCGTGAACCTTAGCAGAATAATTGCGGGATGTGAGCCCTCGATTAGTTTTGTGGATTCATTATAATTACGGTTATACTATTTAGTCTTTCAATATCACAGACCGGTTTTACGGTTATGTCCCACATTGAGGGATTTCTGTCGTCCCTTTCGCAGCGTGCGACAACGCCGATAATCATAGATGCATCGAGGAACCCCGGTTTTTTTCCTGCCAGGACTTTGTCACCGACCCTGACTTTGTATTTAGTCGGTAGGAGTCGGATTTTGGCCTCGTCTTTTCCTCCACCCTGCATAAGCCTGTCAATATTTAAGTTTCCTATCCTTACGGCTATTCTGGAAGCCGGGTCTGTAAACAACTTGAGTCGTGCCGTTCTTGGCGAGACCTCCGAAATTTTTCCGATGATACTATTGTCACCGAGGACAAACAGACCTTTTACGAGTCCATCGTTTTGGCCTCGGTTAATGGTAAGCTCGCTTCTTGTTTCGTTGATAGAGTACCTAATGACATCTGCCATGATGAATCCGGCTTTTTCCAAGGCAGGATGTCTAACCCGCAGCCTTGACAGTTCTATGATTTCCTCTTGTTTTAGTCGCAACTGTTCTTGTAGGTTGGTTATATGGTTTTCGTATTGTGATTTTCGATCGAAGGTTGCGTCCGAGGCCGGCTGCCTGGTTCGTGCATATAGTGAAAAGTTTTTTCCGATAGTTAAAGGCCAGCGGAAGATACGTGCGAAAGTAAACTGAAGGTCATTTGTGAGGTTTTGTGGAGCAAAGAGCAAGATAAGCCCGGTTAACATAAACCAGGTAAATAACATTGGTCTGGAGATTGCCCCCAAGCTCGTGTTATCACGTTTTGGACTATGGGATCTAAATAGCTTCCTTGCCATGGCCGTATTGCATACTGTGCATTAGTCGGCACGCATAACGAATTACTCCCATCCGTACTCGTTATGGTCCATTGTATCCTTCCACAACTCCAGATTTTCGAGGTAGACGCTTGTTCCACGAGCAACGCAACTGAGCGGGTCGTCGACTCTTTGAACATTTAGTCCAGTAGCGTTTGCGAGAATAGCATCCATACCCCTCAACAGTGAGGCGCCACCGCAAATGTGGACGCCGTTCTCAATCAAATCTGCAGCCAGTTCCGGCTCGGCCTTTTCCAGTGTTGCGGTGACGGTATCTATAATTGTAGCGATGGGGTCGTGGAGGGCTTCACGAATTTCCTCACTTGTAATAACGATTTTTCTTGGCAGCCCGGAGATTGTGTCTCTTCCGGCCACCTCCATCGTCAATTCTTCTTCAAGTGGAGCTGCGGAGCCGATTTGTATCTTGACTTTTTCGGCGCTTGCCTCTCCGATAAGCAGGTTATATGTTTTTTTGAGATGACTGATGACGGCTTCATCCATGTCATCTCCTCCGATGCGTATTGATTCAGCTGTTGCAATGTCTGCCAGACTCATAATCGCCACTTCTGTTGTTCCACCTCCGATATCTACAATCATAGATGCGGTTGGGTCTGTGATCGGCAGCCCAGCCCCGATACCAGCTGCCATCGGCTCATCCACGAGGTAGACCTTTCGAGCGCCGGCGCGTTCGGCACTATCAATGACGGCGCGTCGTTCAACTGCGGTTATCCCGCTTGGAACGGCGATAACGACGCGAGGCCTTACGAGTCCTCCTCTGCCGTGGACCTTTCGAATAAAATATCCGAGCATAGCCTCGGTGATTTCAAAGTCGCTGATTACACCGTCTTTTAGCGGTCTTATGGCACTGATAGAACCAGGAGTTTTGCCGAGCATTTCGCGAGCGACGAGGCCGACAGCTTCGCCGTTGTTCAGGACAATGTTTGTTCCCTTGCGAACAGCGACTACGGAGGGTTCATTGAGTACAATCCCTTTGTCACGGACACAAACCAGAGTAGTGCACGTACCAAGGTCGATCCCCATGTCCATACTGAACCAGCCTAAGATTGTGTCCAGCAGCACCTTCGATTCCCTTCTTAAATATCAATTTTCTATTATTTATATTTAAACAGCGCAGTTGTCAAGGGGGATAAAAAAAATTCTTTTTGTTTGTGAAGTGCGGCGATAGCCATGATTCCAACGGAAAATAAGGAATTTTTCCACGTTATCGGCGATTTCTATTGTGTTCAATAGAGGCTTTGCTACGGAATGCTAAAGATAGTTTCATACTGTAAATAGCATTTGTAGGCAACAAAGACTGCCGTTGCGAAGACGACGCAGAACGCCAGGCCAAGTATAACCGTGTATAGATTGGCGACGGGCATTACCTTACCGCCCCTGATCTGCCTGTTAGGACTCATATATCAACCTCAGATAGAAGAGTTCAGAATTTGATTTTTCTTTATATTTATTTTCCCCGTCCGTATTACGTTAATCTGCTACAAATTAGTTGTTACGGTATCACCGGGCCTTGGTTGTTCCTGTACGAGTTCGAGGGCCCCGACGGCTTCTTCGGTATCTGTGTCTATAATGAGAATATCGCAAATAAACTTATCGGCCCGAGTAACGTGGAATTTCATTCCTTCCTTGACACCATCGGCCGTTCCGATGGATATGCTGGCCATCTTGTTTTTCGTATCTACTGCTGTTATCAAACCTTTCAACCCGATTTTCTCGGCTATAACCGGGGCCGGCCGAGCTATTTCTATTTTGGGTGTGACGGGCACGACGGGAGCAGTTGCTTTGCCTGTCGGCTGCAGGAGCTTGTCCATCCTGTTTTGCAATTCAATCTTCTCCTCCAGGAGCTGTTTCTTTTCTTTTTGCAGAGTCTGTATTACAGCTAATTTCTCCAGAAGTGTTTTTGAAGTATCATCGAACTGTGCTATGAGCTTTATTTGTTCCGACTTAAGTTTGTTTAGTTCCGCCTGGGTATCCATCAACAACTTTGTCGTTTCGCTGGAAGTTTGTGAGGTAGTCTCAACGACGCTTGCCATGTCGCTTGCCCGCTTCTGCTCAATCTTTTTTTGGGCTTCAACTTCCTTTAAATCGGCCTTTAATGTGCCGATTTCCGTGTTTAGCTTGGCAATTTCACTGTTTAGCTTGTTTTCCTTATCATTTTTTTCGGCTTCCATCACATTTCGTTGCTCAGTTAGACTCTTCTCGCTTTCTATGAGGCCATCCCGTTCAATTCTGATTTTGTTATATTTGTCTTTGTAATCGTCAGCGAGGGCGACATAGGCTACGACAATACCGCAGAGGAAAATCGAGGATAGCGTCACTAAAACTATTAAAATTTTTGTAAGTGTACTCAAAACAAGCCCCTTTCGCTAATTCGTGCTTTTTTTTGTATATTTGCTGTATGTCCGATATATCAGGATATCGTACATTCTACATTACTACTTTACACTTTACGGATGGAAAAATCAAGTAATTTTTACCTATTTTATCGCGCCGGAGTTTATGTTTTTCATACAGGCGGTTTTGGCTTTTGCCCATGTGCCTGGTAAAATGGGGAATATGGGGGGATTAAAATCCCTAATTTTTACGGGAAAAAGCCTGGAAACGGTCTCAAACGGGGGGATGTAATGGACTATGAGAATTGAAGAGTGACGGGTAACAAGAGCGTATCCGGGTTGTCAAATTTTCATTGTGTGTTGAAAACAGCCATTGCAGCGGCAATACGGACCATTTTTGACTCATCTTTCAGGAGTGTGGGTAAATATCTGGTTAAAGAAGGTGTTCCAATTCGTCCTATCGCCAGTGCGGTGCGCACATTAAGTCGCTCCCGGCTCTGTGGGTCGAGTTTGGCAGCGAGATTTTTTGAGAAAACATCAAGTACAACAGGCTCCCCGGCAGTGTCTTTTAGCATACCGAGCTGCTCTGCCGCGGCCAGTCGGACCTCCACTATGTCATCATCGAGCATAGTAATCAGTGAGTCTTTAGCCTGTAAAGTTCCCAGCGCGCCCATCGCTTTTATACCCATGACCCTGTCATCTGCGTAAGCGCTTATTAGCATTGACCATAGCTTGGGGTATATTCTCTCATCGCCGAGCATTGCAATTGCTTCGGCTGTCTGGAATCTGACCATATCACCGGAATCCTGCCTGCGCAGTGTCCACCATAAAGCCTGGCGTGTCAGTGGGCTATTATCCCCGCTTTTGCCCAGCAGCAAAGCTGCGTTGGCGCGGACTGTTTGGTCGGGGGAGGTTATTGCCTTGCGAATCTGTTCAAAGGTGTCAGGGGAGCCAATCTTTCCGAGTGCGTAGAACGCGGCAATCCTGACGTTTTCGTTGTTGTCCTGGAGCAGTGCAGTCAGGGACTGAGCGGCAAGATAGTATTCCAAATCGCCCACAGCCAGAACGGCCGCAAATCTAACCGGTACGAAGTCATCTTTCAGCAGGTATCTTACTTTAGGAATCAGATTGATTCGTTTACTTATAGCGACAACTTCAATAGCGTTAACCCTGATTGCGGGGTCAGGGTCAGCTAAAGCGGTGCGGATAATTTGGGAAGCTTCCTGGGCGAGGCTGTTGGGAGAGACAGGTGCAAGCCATTCAGTTTTTGTATATACGACGGTTTCCTGGCAACCGAAACAGAGCATTGCATAAGTGGTAAGCGCACAAGCGGCGAGCAGTTTCGTGTACATTGTTTTTTGCCTTTTATCGTTATTATTTTTATATTTCATTTTTGTCGCTGCCGTGAAAACATGACATATTTCTTGTTTCGGATAAAACCAGCCAAAGGTGTTACTATTATGAACAAAACAAGGCATAGAGCACAACAAAAATCCAGCCATTGACCGTATTTACTGAAAAAGGTTTTTCTTTTATCTATCGGCAATTTATCGAGTAACCATCCAGCGATCCCGGTTCTTTGTACGGCCTTGTCGGGCAGAGTGCCGGCCAAATAGCCGTTTTTTACGCGTCCGAGTGTATCGATTATGCAGCTTATGCCGGTATTAACGCTTCTTACAATGCTGAGCCTGTTCTCAACAGAGCGAAAGACGCATATAGCCATGTGTTGTGACAGCTCTGTGCTGGGTAAAACCTTCTCGTCCCTGAATCTTACAAACCATCCATCGTTACTTATGTTAATGAGCCAGTCAATTTTCTTTTTGCCGGTGTGGTCCAGTGCAAATTTTCTGACAAGGGCCGGGATTGTAGCTTCATAACAAATTATGACACTGAATTTGTAAGGGCGGGGTTGGCGTTCCGGCGTGGTATTTTTGACGGGAGCGGTCATTTCATAAACAGTGTATTCGGTGCCGGCGTCGAGCGAATGGTCGTAACCATAAGGATTAAATTTCATCAAAAGGTTAAAAAGGAAAGGAGAGCTATTTCTGAAAGGCAGTACCTCGCCGAAGAGGACCAGGTGTATCTTGCTATAGTGTTTCGGGTACTTTGACCCATCAGGCCTGTAGAGAATCGCCGAGTTGTACCTGGCGGCCCAGACAGGCTCGTCGTTTCGAAATCCAACCTTGCCGGTGTAGGCGCCGATGAGCAAATACGCATTGTTGGCGGCGTGCTCGGAGAGGGCTTTGTCAAAGAGCATCGACAGGCTGTTGGGATCAAGGTATATCAGGATCTCATCATTCAATGTTGCCTGCACCATAGTCTCGGGCCAGATGATTAGGTCGGCTCCTTTTTCGGCACCTGCCTTGCTTTTTTGCATCAGTTCGTCGAAAATTTCCTGAGAAGTCTTCTCGGCAATATCGGGCTCTCCTCGGAGTGCCTCTGTCTTAATCCGCTGCGGGATGTTTGACTGCAGCGAGGCAATGAGCGGGCCATCCGTTACGAACTTGTCCGATTGATTTATTCTCCATCGACCGTAAAAGATTGTCGCGAGAAGAGCGATGCCAACGAGTGCGGCTTTTGCAAAAGAGCTGATTTTTAGGAGCTGTTTTTGGCGAGCTTCGATTATCAGATCGGCCAGGAGGCCGTTGACCATTGCAATGAGAAACGAGATACCCGCTGCACCGAAGATGTCGGCTATCTGTATGATGGTGATGTTTGTATACTGGCTGTGTGCGAGGAATCGCCAGAAGAAGCCGCCGAGGAAAAGGCCGCGGAGACGTTCTGCGCCGACGAACAGGACGGGGACAGCCAGGAACAAGGGTATCTTTTTTATTCTGGAGTATCGCAGGCAGAGGGCGAGTATCGGCCATGACAGGGCCGTGTATAGGGACAATGTGGTCCAGCCCATCAGGGTTATCGGGGCTATAAAGTAGATATTGGCGAGCCAGTAGCAGACAGAGACCAGGTAGGCGGAAAGGGTCAGGGATTTTGGTTTTGAATCGGGCGAGCAGGAGAGGATGAAGGGAACAAGCGATATCCATGCCAGGGGCGAGAGGCTAATCGGCGCCTGTATCACCGTGAGCATTGCCGCACTGGCGAAGAAGGGCAGGCAGAGAAGGAGAAATTTCTTTGGGTTTACCTTTTTCAATCGGCGATATCCTCTAAAGCCATTGATATTTCCTCTTTTCTGTAGCGTTTATGGTTGTTCATTCGCACGGCAAATTGATTGGCGATCAGCCCCAACAGGTTTTTGTCGACAGCGATTTCTTTGGCCGGCTTTCCTATATCAGATATAAGACGCTTTAGCTCGTTCAGCTCAGTGGTGTTGAGAAACAAATTGGCCGGGTGTCGTTTTTTTAATTCTATGAGTCGTTCTTGTGCGTTTTTGACGTATTTTTCGGATATATCCAGAGCGATGTAGTTTCTGCTTAGTTGGCAGGCAGCGGCTGCGGTGGTTCCGGAACCGCTGAAGGGGTCGAGGACACAGTCGCCGGGATTTGAGCTTACGGCGATTATTCTTTTGAGCAGGCTTTCTGGCATCTGGCAGGGGTGCCAGCCTGTACGTTCCTTGAAGGTTCCGCAGACACGTGAGTATTCGTGCCAGACATCATCGGGCATTTTGCCTACGGGATTGGCACGCCTGTCGTTATAGATTAACTGCCTGTCGGAAGGGACTCGAACAGCGAGGTCGTTAAATGTGAAGTTATTTTTGTCGTTTACTAAGTAAAAGATGTGGGTATGGGAGCGGGCGAACTTTTTCTTCATCTGCTGGCCGAAGGTGTAGTGCCAGATAATCCAGTTTCGCATGAAGAGGTTCAGCTCATCGGCGATTATTTTTACGTTCGCGGCGTACTCATCGCCGATTGCTATATAGAATGAGCCATTCGGTTTTAGGACTTTTTTGCAGGCGGTCATCCAGTCTTTTGTCCATGCGATGTAGTTTTTGCTTTTGACGTTGTCATTGTATTTATCGTATTTGTAGCCGATGTTGAAGGGCGGGTCGGCGAAGATGAGGTCGGCAAACGGTTTGCGGGCCTTGTCCAATATCTTTATGCAATCGCCACAAATTATCTTGTTGAGAAGCTTCTGCATAACGACATATTACATGTTCTCGGTGAGTTTGCAAGGTGAATTAAGGCAGGTTGGCTTTACTTTACAGGCCAGTTTTGCAGTCGGGCAAACTCCTCTATCTGTTTCCATTGGTCTTTCTTTGTCTGGACCGGGAACTTCCTGTTGTCTATATGTACGATAACCAGCCCCTGACTTGCAAATCGCGGCTTGATGAGTTTAATCTCTTCTTTCAAAACTATCCACGAACCATCTAATTCTGCGACGAGTTCGTCGACATGCCGTCCTCCATGGGCTTGTCGCCACTGATCCATTTCAAGCTTGCGTCTCTTCTCAGACCTGTGCGCCAGCCACATACCTAAAAGGCCAAGGTTGACCTGAAGTGCCATGACCCATGTATTGACTTTTCTGAAGGCCAGGAAGTAAAATCCATCCGATGTTATGTGCAGGTCGCCGTGCATTTCCGCCGGTTTTTTGCACATAACATCATCGAATGACAGCATTTCCATAAATCGATGTCCTCAATGTAGAAGGCTCTGTATGTCGACATTTTATAAGGGATGAGTGGGTTTGCAAGGGGATTTCGGCGGTGGCGTACCTGTTTTGATCGCAAGGCGGCGGAGTTTTGTCGGGAGAGATCGGCTGCAAATAATTGATAATCATAATGGTCATAAGTCGCAGGGAACATTTTTTCACATCAGTTATCGGTCTATTATTTTAGGAGCCTGCTTAAATTGTGCCTGATTTGCTAAAGTGGCTGGTATCCTTTGTCGACAAAAACAGTGGTATTATACGGTTACAATCGATTTCTATTGCGGGGGATAGTTATTCTGGCCAGAGCATAAACCCGCAAAGTTCCAAGCAAAGGAAACAGTATGCCGGAAGAACAGTTCAGGCTTGTTGACCTCATAGACGATTTGGCGGCGGGGAAGGACGTCTTTTTTAAGCTGGTTAATCGTGTTAAGGATGTGATGACCAAAGATGTCAAGACTCTGACGCTTGACGGAACGATAGAAAAGTGTCTTAAGTTTATGGAGGAGAACCATGTCCGGCACATTCCCGTTGTTGACAGCCCGACGGGAAACGATGAGAACCCATACTTTGTAGGTATTGTTTCTCAGCGTGATGTGTTCCGGCAAATATCTCCTTATGCGGGGAAACTTGGTCAGACAGATTCAGATTCCCGGGCGATGAAGCAGCCTCTCCTTCAAATCGTAACGCGAAATCCAAAGTCGGTATCGCCAGAGACACCCATACAAGAGATGATTAGCATCATGGTCGATAATCACATCAATATGGTGCCGGTTCTCGTTGAGCAGAATTTAGTTGGCATCGTTACGTCAACGGACATATTGAAGCTGTTTATCAGGCTTGATAAAATCCGCCATATATGCTCAAAGCTGGAAGGGACGGGGCAACGGAGACATTTTGTTGACCTTCTTTCGGGTAATTCAGATGAGATGATACCTGCGTTGTCGACCGTTCTTCAGACTGTTGGAGATATTATGACTGAGCGGGTTGATTGTCTGGATGAGGAAGAGAGCCTGGCTAAAGTGTTAGAGGTTATGCATAAGGATAAAATCAGGCACGTTCCGATTGTGGACGCGCAGCAGAGACTTGTTGGGATTATCTCGGACCGAGACGTTCTGCGTTATCTTCCATTTTTGCGGCCCGGGGCCGATGCGTTTCACGACAGGTTGTTTGATGTAGCACCGAACAACGCAGCCATCAAGCAAGTTCTTCATGATATCATTAAGCGAGACGTAGTTTGTGTGTTGCCGAGCTGTGATTTTTATACTGCAGTGAGGATGTTGTATGAGAAGAATATAAGCTGTCTGCCGGTGACCGATGAGGGGAAAAAGCTTGTCGGAATAGTTACAGTTACCGATGTGATGCGAGGATTGCTGGCCGCCTACGGTCTTTTTGAGAAATCCGTGGTTTAATTTACCTCATTTGTCAATACCCTTCACATACAATCACCGCAAATTGAATTCAAACTCGAAGTCAGACCAAACATTCAGAGCGGAATATGACTTAATGTGGTTTTTTTGTCTGCCGATACAATGCGTGGTGGATTACGGTATATTTGCCTGAAACTTTTATCCGATCTGTTTCTACAAGGATTTGATTAGTTTTTGTTCTTCGAAGACCTTTCCGGTGAGGTAGTCAGTGAAGGTGACCATGACAGTGAGGGGTTTATCGGGGTCTTCGACTTTGTCGGAGACGTCAAAAGTCAATCTGTAATGGGTCTTCAACATAGCGTTGAACCAGAGTTTTCTTAGTTTGTTTGGCGTTACGTGCCACTTTCCAAGTAAGGCCGGGTCCTTGTCTTTGTCCAGTTCCAGCAGCTGCACGTGGACGTCTCCCGGCGCCTTTATGATGTCGCCATCCTGGTCGATGGGCTGTATATAGACAATGAGAGTTTCCTTTTTGCTGTCTTTGTCTTTGTCAAAAAGATTAGTGTATTTTGTAATCCTGACACTTTGCAGGTCGCAGAGGTCTTTTAGCCTGACGTCGTCATCGAGGCCGTGCAGGTTTTTTATCTGTTTTTGCAGGTCGTTGTTACTTGATTCTATGTACTCTATATGGCGCATCAATTCTCTTTTTTCCTGACTGAGCTTGTCTACTTTTTCTGCCAAAGGGTTTTCCGGGTTTGCGGAGCTTTCACATCCTGCGACCAAAACCGCCAGCGCACAAGAGCACAATAAAACCGCATTGAATGCGAAACACCGAGCAGCAACATTAGACTTTCGATATTCGATATTCGACGTTCGATATTCGGTATTCATTACTTTTGCTCCTGTTCCCTGACGATTTCAGGTGCTTTTTGCAATATTCTGTCTGCGAGCCCGTAGTTGATAGCTTCTTCAGGTTCGAGCCAGAGGTTGCGGTCACAATCCTTTTCAACTTTCTCTGGTTTTTGTCCTGTATGATTTGCCAATATCTGATAGAGGCAGGTCCGCAGTCGTAGTATTTCCTTTGCTTCTATCTCTATGTCTGTAGCCGGGCCTTCAAGTATTCCTGTGATTAGCGGCTGGTGCAAAAGAACCCTGTTGTTTGCCAAAAGGAATCGCTTTCCTGACTTTCCCCCGGCCAGTAAGACGGCAGCCATACTTGCGGCCTGACCGACGCAATATGTCGCGACGTCACAACGCAAAAACTGCATTGTGTCATAGATGGCCAGGCCTGCTGTGATTGAACCGCCCGGTGAATTGATGTAAAAATGTATGTCGTTCTTGTTGTCTTCGTTGCTCAAGAACAACATCTGGGCGATAATTAGATTTGCGGTCGCATCGTCAAGAGGGCCACCGAGAAAAATAATCCTGTCCTTTAGGAGTCTTGAATAAATATCGTATGCTCTTTCGGTTC
>JAOUFU010000473.1 GCA_029858035.1 Phycisphaerae bacterium | reverse complement strand
AATTCCTCAGCCATGCCGAAATACGAACGCGACAGGTTCAACAGCTCGCCGGAAAGTTTGGGATCGCTTTCTATCAAGCGCAGAAGTTCCACCCCATCTTCGCTTGGTTTAACTGCGGCAGAGAGGAGTCCATCAATATCGGTTGGAAAAAGCGGCAGCTCATCCACCAACTGGGTTATCCTATTGGATAGTTCTTCCCGTTTTCTCATGTTTCCCTCCATGACTATTTGCCTTTGCACTCATATTCGCCCGGCCAAAAAAACCACAGACACCACCCTCTGTTCCGCATGTGTGATATAGGCTAATCACAAACTACTTATATGAACCAGCCATGTCAAGGCTAAATTCCTGTTGCGTAAACAGTGAAGCGTATATCGCTAAGGTTGGCGGAGATAAAAAAACTAATCCGACTCTACTTGTTACCGGAGGCTGGAAACCGGCCGCTACTTATACCTGTGCAGTTTCTTTTCGGCCAGCGCCTTTTTAACCCAGTCGACTATGGCAGGCGTGTAATCGTAATTCTCCAGGTCACCGATATCATCCGGGTCAAACGGCCCGGCTGCACCGACAATTTCGCCCAACGTTGTGCTCTGGACCGCGTAAACCTTGCCGTTTTTATGCTGCCAAAATCCCTTTATCGTTTGCATCAAATCTTCCTCATTCAATCAGTTCCCGCCAGGCTTGCCCCTACATGATTGGGGTGGCGGGGTTCCTTTCATCTTGTCTTCATTAGATTATCATATTCCATCTCGAAACGCAGCTTGTGCTTGACCTCCTGCTCGGCCAGGGCCAGAAGGGTCTCGTATGAATCTTCGTCTGTCGCTTTTGCCGCCAGTGCCACATAAAATCTAAAGGCCGCATCTTCCTTTTCTATACCCATAAGCAGCATATCCTTGTAATCCATATCCACCCAGGTGGCAGGTTCTCCCTTATCAACCTGCTCTTCAAATGCCGGCTTTTGTGTTGCCGTCTTGACCTTACCCGTCTTCATAATCTCCAGTTCCAGCTTGGCCTTGTGCTCTAATTCTTCGTCGGCCAGCTCCTCAAAGACCTTGCGTATTTCAGGGTTTCTTGCACGTACGGCAAGTTCTAAAAACAGCCTGTTGGCGATTTCTTCTCTGGTAATTGCCAGTTCTAAAATTTCCTCATTAGGTACAAAATCCGCCATTCTCCACCCCTTTTCATATTTCAACGTATCCACAAATTTAAGCTTCTATTCACCCTGTCTTCAATATATTATCGTATTCCATCTCGAATCGCATCTTGTGCCTGACCTCCTCCTCAGCCAGGGCCAGAAGGGTCTCATACGCATCTTCGTTTGTGACTCTTGACGCCAAATCCACGTAAAGTCGAAACGATGACTCTTCCTTTTGCATCGCCATAGTGAGCATGTCCTTGTAATCCATATCTATCTCGGACCCGACATCCTCAGCATAATCATTAGTTTCAAAATACAGCTTTTTCTTGCTGTCCGTTACCACCCTGCCGGTCTTTATAATCTCCAGTTCGAGCCTGGCCTTGTGCTCTAATTCTTCGGCCGCCAGCTCTTCAAAGACCTTTCGCATTTCCGGATTGACCATCCGTGCCGCCAGCGCCATCAAAAATATATGGGCGTCTTCTTCCCTGGCTACTGCCAGCTCTAAAATCTCCTCAACGGTTTCAAATTCGGCCATCTTTCAGCCCCCGCAAAGCGAATCAGTATTTTATATAGTCTTCAGGATTGAGTATATAATATGAAATATCAAACTTCAAGAATTTTGTGAAGCATAAAGGGAAAATCCCCTTTTTCACGGTGATGACAGGCCGCCAATAGCTACAGGCGTGGATTCGAATTTGGCCTGAGAGACTACATCGTCGCCGGCCTGTTTCATTTTATTTCTCTTTTTAATGGGCGCCGTCCACAGAAATACCTTGTGTTGGGCATTGTCCTCACTTGAAGTCAGTTCGACAATCTTGTCCGGCTTTACTCCTTTCATCCTAAAGTCGTGAGAGACAATTCGCGACCCGGGCTTGAGCTTCTTCAACTGAGGGATAAGCTTCACATTAAGGCTCGGAAGCAGGTAGAGAGTGATTACATTTGCCTTGCCAAGGTCAAGGGTGAATATGTCCTTCTGCTCAATGGTAACCAGGTGTCCGACGTTGTTTACAGCCACATTGTCCAGCGATTCTTTGATCCGCTGCGGGTCTATATCGTAACCCACGGCTTTGCACCCGAATCGCTTCGCCGCTGTTACTACGATCCGGCCGTCACCGCAGCCAAGGTCATAGAGCAAATCATCCTTTTGAACGTTCGCCAACTCCAGCATCTTGGCCACCACATCGTTCGGAGTAGGCACATAGATGACATCAGGCTCTTTCGCAACTTTCTCGACTTCCTCGATTACTTCCTGCTTCTCGCCGGCCCCGCTGACAGCAACCTCAGGCGCTGTGAGACTTTCGTCTTCGTCGACAGATACAATGACAGGGACAGGAGTTGATTCACGCTCGGCACAGCCGGCAAAAAATACAAAAAAGGCTAACATTAAACTAAACAGCTTCTTCATCTTGTAATCTCCGATGAACAATAAAATCCAAAACTCCATATTCTCAATTCTACATTCTCACTTCTACTTTTCAATAGGAAGAAATACAATAACAAAAGGCATGGTTCAAGTCAAAGAAATTCCTCTCTCGTCGCCCATTATAAGCATGTCAACGCACCTAATTAGTATATTTTATACTTGGTGGTTGATTCTTTCGAACAGGCTGGGTAGAATAACCAGATATGCTGAATGTTGACAGTCGGTATTGCAGGCAAGAGTTTTCTTAAAAGATAAGGATTAAACAAAATGGAAATCTATGTCGGTAATTTGTCTCCTGATGTAGGTAAAGACGATTTAATAGAGATTTTTGACAAGTTCGGCGAAGTAAAAGAAGTCCGTTTGATAAAGGACAATTTCAGAGGTAAATTCAAAGGATACGCCTTTATAGAAATGCCTTCCGATGAGCAAGCCCAAAAGGCCATCGAAGAAACGAACGGCATAGACCTGAAAGAACGAACTTTGACTGTCAAGGAAGCCAATCCGAAGAAGGCCCGCAGCCGAGGAGGTCGGCCCGGCGGAAAAAAACGAGGAGGAATAAAAAGGGCCAAAAGAAAAAGAGGCGTTTATGGCGGAGAGAACCAAACTGATTTTGGTATCAGACGACGAGGAAGCACCGGAAAACGGTACTAAAAACCGAAATTTCGAACGAGTCAAATCTTGACAATTCAAACACGCGAATTGTCCAAAATACTTCTTCACCGGCCGGTCGCAGGCACTGGGAGCCTTTATTTGGCCGGCGTTGTAGCCGAGAGTCTTAGGCCGGGTGTTAATCGTCAAATTCAGCATGTTTTGCCTTTGACCCACCACCACGTTGATGGCGGGCAAGAATTGGCTTTGTTCCGGCTTCGCCAGAGGCTACGCCGCGATAAATTGGGTTTGTATTGGCTTTGAATTGGGTTTGTATTGGCTTTAATTGGCTTTGAATTGGCTTTAATTGGCTTTAATTGGCTTTGAATTGGCTTTGTTTTCCTAATTGACCAAGTGTCCATTAGTTCATAATC
>JAOUFU010000472.1 GCA_029858035.1 Phycisphaerae bacterium | reverse complement strand
ATCCCAAGCATGAGAACCAAAATCAAATATTGTCCTGTTTTGCGTTTCAGCACTATACGCACCCAAATTAAGCGAAATTTCTACTGATAATGTCTCAATTCCTGTCAATAAATATCTAATATCCCGGATAGGCATAGGTCTTGAAGAACAACTTGATATCGGTAACGCCGTTGCCGGTCCGTTCACCATTACCGCCCGGAATAGGCGCACCATATAGTAATCTTTCCATTCCCTCCCACGGGTCGCTCAAGTACAGACTATGGCCGGGAATTATAAGTAACCAGCGTGTGTTCCAAACGCTTCGTCCAATCAACCGGCTGTCATAGGTCATCTCCGTCGGATTAAAGCCGCCATCCGGATATGCCCTGAAGCGGGTATAGCGTCGAATTTCCGCCAGCGGGCTTGGTACGGAGTCATTCATCGGAATCCATTCGAAGTTATTAGCCAATTCATACTCGCCAATCGTAAATGGCAGAGGGATACTTTGCTCAACAACCTGCCAGCTGCGAATCTCACCAATGTCGGCACGTACCACATCCTGCCCAACCGGAACAAGGTAAACTCTGGGTGTGGGCGACATAATGCTTGTGTCGTAGTTACTGAACCAGATACCCACGGACCGAATCTTGGTAACAAAATTCTCGGGAGCATAGAAGGGATCGGCACCTCCCGGCCAGCCGAAGAAGTTAAGCCCGTTGGTGATGTTGGTCTGGAATGGAATGACAATAGCCGGCAGGGCCACGTCTTCTGTATCAAACGGTTTACAGTAACGGCGGAATTCGGGAAGGTCCCACAGATCATCCACATAATACTTGTCGAGTTCCTTTTGCCAATCAGAATTCGACGCCGCGTATTGAGCTATCCTGAAGTGTTCTTTTCGCAATGAGAACCACGTCGTTTCAATCTGGGGATTGTTGAAGCCCATCATAGTTTTGAACACATCAAAATTCTGGTTAAGCTCAGCCAATACGCCGGCCAGTCCCTCACCGGGAATCGGTACATTTTGACTTATCTGGCCAATGGTCCTCTGCCTGACGATTCGGTTGAGGAAATGCTGCCCGGCCTCCGAGTAGTCATCTAACAGAGCAGTTTCGTAGTCATAGGCCTTTGCCGCAAGATATGCATACATTGCCGCCAAGTCGAACTGTGCACGATACTTCTGCAGCGCATCATGTCGGAACACGCGGAATGTCATATCCTTATAACGATAATGCTGTATGTCTGCAGCAGTCTGCTTTCTGAACCGTGTCAGCTCCTCATATATTCTTTCTCCCCTAGCCAGGGCCGCCATATATCGCCCCGATGCCTGCTGCATTGTTTCCGCCAATGTGAATAGACCCAAACGCTGTGAGGCCTCAGTGCGAACAAGCTGCTCGAGCTGCTTGAGCTGCTGGAGCTCCGCGAATTCCTGGTGTGCCGTCGTCAATTCAATATTGCTCAACGACTGGGCTCGCTCTTTGGCCTGCTGTGCTATTAACTCACCAATTGACGCTATGTCCGCTAATTCAGTGAAAATCTCATTTGCAATGGCACCAATAATTTTGATCGCACCTCGAGCGGGTGCTCCGACATCACCACCTGTGACTTCCACATTCGTTGGAATAAATTCAGCCGTAGCATCCGCAACGATTACCGCACGTCTGCCAATCGCGCGGAACATAAGCTCTAATCCTCTCGCCGCGAGAATTGCCTTGTTAAGCGATTCCTGCTTATTGTGAGTCTTGTTAAGTATATACAACTCCGTTGTATCCAGGTTGTACTGCGCTCCCAAGATATCAGCCTGGTCTTCGATCTGTTTCAGGAGATTACTGTAATCTAACAATGCCCGGTCGAAGTTCGCTTTGGCCTGCAGCAGGTCCGAACGCGCCATCTGAAGCTCTCCCGGCGCCCTGCGACTACCGGTCCAACTTGCAGGCTTGATAAGCCCGAGTCCGTCTGGAGAAAGGTGAAATACCACGTCCTTGGGATCGTAACCCAGGACTCCCTGTGCACTCACTTGTGGCTCTCTAAAGGTCACTGTGAACTCTATTGGCTCGGGTGAGCTGGAACTCATAAGCTCTGACGGATTTACATACATGTAGTGATAGATGTCCGGGCCGTCATAGCCTTCGGGGTATGTGCCGGCGGGGCCTATATCATCGTCGTAAGGATAGCCGAATATCTCAATCATCCGGTTTTTGAAATCCAACTCTCGCTGTACGACGTTATATGTGAAATCTTCCAGGCTATCCTGCTGGCGACGCAGGAGTTGTGTACTTTGGTTAGCAAAATTAAAGGCTGTCAGTGCATTGTTCAAAGCAACTAATGCACGATCATATATCTGCTCAAAGTGAGTTCGGCCAGACGGTTGGCCGAGAGCATCTACCAGCTCAAAGGGATTTATATCAAACGGTATTGCATCTTTGGCAATGCCAAGAGGATTGAGTCCCAAATCGGCCATGTCCAGCTTGGCCTGAACCTCGTTGAAGGAACTGGCAATGTCTCTTATTTCGACAACCGTCGTTCGGTCAACCTTTTGCAGGCCGGTGTGATTCTCGTTAGTGTCCACATCAGGAAGCAGGGCGTTGGCAACGACCCAGTCGAAATACGCCCCTTGGCCGGCCCGCGAGGCCCAACCATCAACGCCCCAGGCCCGGCTGGAGTCCGTATCCTTGTAGCCCTGCCACTGACTCTCCGGGTCCTCGTCGAATCTCTTACGGTAGGTCAAATCGACAATCTCGGCGCCGGTTTTGGCCTTGGCAGCGGCAATTTTGGCAAACTGCCGTTCATCAAAATAGTCAACCTCCACAGCAGTACCGGCAACGAGCACATACTCGGGCTGGGGGACCCAGGTGTAGTCCGGATGTACCAAGAGCCGATAGTACGTTTTCAGGGCCATCAGATAATGGCCCCAGGCATCCCCGTGACCCTGGGGATACATTATCCGAGCATCGTATTCATCGATGTCCCCGTCATCATCCATATCCGTGATAACATAGTTTGAAGCGTAAGCAACTTCTCCATCACCGGAAGTAAAGTTCCACACTAAGCGGTTGTACAGCGGCTGTGGGTACGGGTCCGACTCCAATCCCCGAAGAAGCGACAACTCTTCGGATAGCAGGGAATCCATCTGATTCTGGAAACAATGGATGACGGGTGCCATCACACCATAGTCGACGCCTTCCGTGGTAAAGCCTATCGTCGGATCGAGGGCGTCGGCATAGGCCTCGTTGCCCAGTAAGGTGTAAAGTGCGGCGATCCGACTGCTTGCAAACAGCAATGTGCGGTTCGCCAAAGGATCATTAATACCCTGGTTTATGCTGAATTCTGCTGCCCGAATGAACAGTGTTTCATAGAGTTCAAGCATGCCCATTGAATTGATATTCTCCGGGTCGGTAGTGAGGGCCACATTCCCCTCATACCGTTGTCCTATCTGACCGATCATGCTGACCAGCGTGTTTATCTGGCTTTCGTGAAAATCCTTGAACCGCTGGTCGAACAGATTTACCTGCCGGTTGACACGCTTCAGCCAGCTCTCGTGAAGTTGTGGCTCCGTCCATAGGCTCCACTGCCCACAAGTCTCGTCGTAGTACCTGCAGGAAAACCACA
>JAOUFU010000471.1 GCA_029858035.1 Phycisphaerae bacterium | reverse complement strand
GAATTAGCAGTCGGAAATATGGATGATATCATGGCCCTTACGTCTCGTGTAGTTGATTACGGATTTCTTGGCACACCGGACTGGCCGGTTGAGCCGAAAGATGGTTACGAGCATCCTGTTTACCTTTGCCGGCAGGGATCCCTTATCTGTGAGGCAACTTTAGTGATGGTCTGTCAGGAAGGCAAATGGTATTTGAAAGCCCTTGAAACCGGTCGCAAAAAGACTGAAAGTACCGACAGTTCAGGAAACGTGGACAGCAAAGTCTCGGGCGGCGTGACGATATCGAAGGGCAAAACGGACCTGAGTGCGGCAACGTATGATGGCCTCAAAGAGGGTAAGTTCATGCGAAGGTGGCTTTTCCTGGGGCTTATCCAAATTCCCTGGGATGGGGATGGCTATTTCCCGGATGAAAAAACTGCAAATAAGTTCTTTGATACCGAGTCACTCAATCTTGAGAGGTTCGAGCCAACAGTCAGGATTGACGAAAATGATTACGAATGGGCCACTCTGCGCTCGGAGTACGGTGTCGTTGATCTAACACAGGTGTACGACGATTGGTTTGTGGTCGCCTACGCCTGGGCACAGATTAATATGGCCGAGGAAACGCATGGTGTTTTGGGCATCGGCTCCGATGACAGCGTCAAGGTCTGGCTGAACGGCAAGCTCATCCACAAAAACATCGTGACCAGGGGTGTCATAGCTGACAACGATCGTGTACCGGTAACGTTCAAAAAGGGCAAAAACCAGCTTGTACTGAAAATCCTGAACACTGGCGGGCCGTGGGGTTTTGCATGCAGGCTGCTTAGCACCGAGCCGGCCGGAAAGTAAAATTGTTGAGTGCGTGCAAAAACACAAACCTGAATATTCAAGTTACAGCCATCTGTTGACAGTATGTATATTTACTGAAAACAGGTGGCTGTTTCTGTTTATGCAGAAACAGCAACAGACTTTTGTATTTGGAGGTCGGGGCTGTTTTTTACAGACATTGGTAAGAGCCTTGATTGCCGCGGCGAAATACCGACAGGGAAAAACTACCGGTTTAAGAAGAGTTGAATATAGATGAGAATGGGAGGTTCTAATATCCGCTTAAAATTCAAAAACCTGTTCCTGGGCAGGGGCTTTTTTATTTGGCCGTGTGGAGTTGGTCCTGTATAATAGATTTTATGATTGAGAAAAAGGTACACAAGCATCGTTTAGAAAAGCATCTCGAAATCAGACAAAACCTTGAGTATTGGCTGAGCAGGGCTCCCGAAGAGCGCCTTGCTGCTGTTGATTTCCTGAGAGGGCAGCTCTATGGAAATACAAAGAGACTTCAAAGAACTTCTCGAATTGTTCAACGCACAAAATGTTGAGTACCTCATCGTAGGCGGTTATGCATTAGCGTTCCACGGTGCACCGCGTTTTACCGGTGATATCGACCTGTTTGTCAAACCGGACGCCGACAATGCACAACGTATCCTCGCGGCTCTGTCCGAATTCGGCTTCGGCTCGCTTGATTTGTCGGAGACTGATTTTACCTCCGGCGATAATGTTATCCAGCTTGGTGTGACCCCTGTACGTATTGACATTATGACATCCCTCAGTGGTGTTGGGTGGGAGAAGGCTGAATCGGGGAAGGTTTCGGGCCATTACGGTGACACAGAAGTCCATTTTATAGGCAGGGAAGATTTTGTAACCAACAAAAAGGCCCTTGGTAGACAAAGGGATTTGGCGGACCTTGAAGCCATTGGGGAACAGTAACAGTTTTGCCGTTTTGGATAACCACACACGTCGGGGAGGCAATCAGTGAAGTTCGGTTCAAAACTGCTCAGCGGGTAGGTTTTGGTGCGGGTTTTAGTATGCCTAATCGCCAGGGGATTTGGCCGTAGGGTTTTCCTGCGCGGCCGCGATTGGTGACACCCTGAAAGAGAAGTCGCAGATTGTCGGGGTCGACGATTAGTTTCTCATCGTGTCCTGCGCGGAGCAGCTCGCCGTGGCTGATTACATCGGTCCAGCGTTCGGCAGGGTGTTTGACGTTGAGCATCGAGGCAAAGGATTTGTCTTTATCGGCGGCAAGTGGAGTCCAGTCGCCGTCGAGATGGTCGGCAAGATATGCCTTGTAGTAACGCCAGCCGTGACCGTTTTGTGCCTCAATCAGGGTCAGGTATTTGTTCGAGCCTTTGAGCTGATAGGTGTGGCTGGCTTCGAAAACGTCGCCCTGGAGTGCGAGAACGGGCGTCGACCATCCTGCGGGGAACTTGTCCAAAGATGTCTCCGCTCGCCACATTTTTCCATCAAGCGAAGTAAAAAATAGATGCGACTTTGTATCGTCACAGATGACCCAGAAGTCGAGCCAGGCGTTGATATTTGTGGGTTTGGTTTTGAAAAGGGGGGTCAGCTTACTCCAGGAATCGGGCTTGGTAATGTCTTTTGTGGTGGAGAAGGCGGGCTGGTACTTTGGCTCCCAGGAATCATCGGAGGCCTGGCATATCATGTACCACTTTTTGTGGGGCGTGAAGTAGAATACCTGGGGCGCACAAAAATAGCCCGGGTGACACTTGAGGACCTGCTGGGCGGCTGTTTTGGCCTGGGGCCATTCGGCAAAGGTCAGATATATAATCGCATGTGTTCGTTTTGTACCGCGGACGGTGCAGAACAGATGCCACCTGTCCTTGTAGCGGACAATGGAGGGGTCCTTGACGGAAAGCCATTTTTCGCCGTCGATTTCCATTGGTTCGAGCACGGGGGGAGTAGTAATCCAATTGAAGCTGCCTGTCGAGAGGGCATTTGCTTGTGTTACACCGGTAGCCATTTGCTGAGCGGGACACAGTGCCGAAAACAATACTGAAAGAATGACAATTGTCGTAAAACGAACCATGTTCCGTGTCTCCTTATCAAATGAGCGGTAGTTCTCAATATTATTGTCGCAAAAGTATCGGAAGGCAAGGAGAATTTTCTGTTGGCCTGACGGCTGTAACTTTGATAAGATTTTCAAGACGGTTGGAAAACAGGGAAGCTATTTTGGAAAGGAGCAATGGTATGAGACGGGTTTTTGGACTTGTGGTTATTGTGACGGCGCTGGTGGTGAGCAGTTGTGCGGGATTGGGGAATAAATTGGGCGGTGCAGGCAAATCGCTCGATATTTATTTTATGGACATGATGGGCGGCGGTTCGACACTGATAGTGACGCCGATGGGAGAATCCGTCCTTATCGATACCGGCTCGCTGGAACCGAAACACCGCGATGCCGACCGGATACATAAGGCGTGCATGGATGCCGGGCTGGAGCAAATCGGTTACATGGTAACCACGCATTTTGACGTTGACCACTACGGAGGCATATTGGAGCTATCCAAACGGATTCCAATCAAGTGCTTTATAGATAACGACACACCTCCGAAAGATATCACGAAGCGGCAGAGGTACCAACAACTAAACCCGCTCTATGAGGAGGCAACCAAAGGAAAGACGAAGCTGCTGAGGGCGGGTGAAGATATCAAGCTAAAGAATGATAAAAGAGGCAAAATCGCACCGATGAAGCTGCATTGCGTCGCGTCTCAAAAGAAAGTAGAGGGTTTCGATGGGGACATCGATGAATCCGTTGATGGTTTCGAGA
>JAOUFU010000470.1 GCA_029858035.1 Phycisphaerae bacterium | reverse complement strand
TTTATCAGCAATGCGTTTGGCCTCGGCTGGCTCGAAGGCCTCATACAATGATGATTTCTTATGCGTATTAAGGTTGTCCATCACCAACACTATCTGTTCAGCCCGCGGGTAAATCTCATCGACTAACCAAGGCTTAAGCTCGTTTTTTTAAGCGTCCGATGATCCGACAAGTTTAGAGTCTTTCCAGTCTAGGCGATGCCTTCAACGGTTTGTGTCTGGTCATCGTTCGGGCTAAACCAGACCAACCCGGCACGATCCTTCTCAAAGCCGAATCCATTGGGCTTGCGGCCGCTACAGTAACCATTTGCAGCCAAGCCGAGTAAAGGTACAACTCCAAAATCGACAGCTTAGGGACACCAAACTGTTGTGAATTCCATTGAAGTTGTTGTACATGAAATTGGCGTTTTTGAGTTTCTTCGCGTGGGCTCTGTCCGAGTCCCGGATCTGTCAATTACACTCATCTATCCTCTCACGGCTTAAAGCTCAGATGAATAAACGCGAAAAAAGATTCAGATTCTAAGTAATCGCCATGTCGGGGATAGCATGCTAATTTCTAAGCGTACATTGAAACCGTCATCTAATTTTTCATATTTTTATAACTCACTGTATTACAAAAGCTTATGAAATTGGAATTTTTGCTGAAATGAGAGATAATGGGCTTTCTGGTTGTAGAACAGTTGTAGCCTCCGATTGATTGAAATATTGATGGATTACAGCATGTCATTCTATATGTAATAGTCAAAAAGTCACCAATATCGGCTGTTTTTCCGCCATATGTGTGTCCTCACGAGGTAGTTCAGAAATTGATTTAAAATGAGAATTTGAGTTGACAAGCTGGATTGGATGAATTAATATTGTTGTTATTATATTCGGGCCACTCTAATAGTGAAGTAGCAGTGGTATCGATTATATCAGGAGAATACAGGTGGGAGGTATGGGCTTCAAGCTTTGTTCCTTTTGGGGCATTTTGTCTCTGTCCCGTTGCCTTCGTACCCGATTGCTTTCATCAACATTTCTTGAGTTGTTTACTCTCTTATCAGCTATGTCCAGCTTAACTTTTGGATGTGGTTGATGAGTAAGAACATATAGTTTGAGGAACTAAAGAGTTTTGAATAAGTGGACCCTGTGGGGCCATGAATTCGAAAGAATATTTGATTCAATAATAGTCCTTTGGGGACTAATCAGATAACCACTTGGTAGGAGACTGTACCATGAAAAGCCTTACCGGAATTTTCAAGATTACCTGTAGTGTGTACCTTGTTCTGATGTCATCCGGCTTGACCGATACCTACGGTCAGTGGGTGGAACAGACGATAAACTTGGAACCTGGCTGGAATGCGGTTTACCTTGAGGTCCAGCCGGAACCTCGGGAATGTGACGTGGTATTCCAGAACATACCCATCGCGAGCGTGTGGTGCTGGAACCCGAAGTCTTCTTCGGCGCAGTATATAAGCACCCCGCCTTCGCCGGAGTCACTTCAAGTGGGACATCCGCTATGGCTGGCGTACTTCCCACCGGGTCAGCCGGAGCACATAGCAACAAGCCTTTTCAACCTCATTGGCGGCAAGGCCTATTTGATCAAGCTCAACGACATCCAGCAGGTTCAGTGGACAATAAAAGGCGAACCCCGTCTGCCCAGTATAGAGTGGCAGGCCGAAACATATTTTCTCAGTGGTTATCATTTGTCCGATGGTGGTGCTGCGCCGACTTTCGGAGATTTCTTTTCCGCCTCGCCGGGACATAATGGCCGGCCCGTTTACAAGCTGGTGGAGACAAGCGGTAAGTGGGAATGGCAGAGCGCCGGTGCCAATGACCCCATGAAAAGAGCAGAAGCTTACTGGACATCATCTCAGTGGAGTTCCGATTTTACGGGCCCTCTGGCGGTTGGAGTGGAGCAGACCGATGGTTTGGTGTACGATAAGATCCTTGTCGAACAGACCCTGACGATTCGCAATCTCAGCGACTCCAACACAACGGTCGAAATAACCTTGAGCAGCTCTCTATCGCCTCCGGAGGGAACGTACGAACCGGTTGCCGGTGACGTGCCCCTGCTGTATTGGGCAGGACCGCCGGAATCGAATTCGCCCTGGCAGCAGCTGCCGCCGACGCTGTCCATCGATGTAAATAGTTTGAGCGAAAAGTCTCTGCGTCTGGCGGTAAAGCGGTCGGCCATGCCAGGAGAAGGACTGTACCAATCTATTCTCGAGATTGATAACAACCAGGGAATGACCGTACGAGTTCCGGTATCGGCAGAGTACACGGACCTGATGGGTCTGTGGGTAGGATATGCAGCGATAGATAATGTGAGTCAGCCCGCGGACCAGAATTACCCTATGTTGCCCAAACCGACTGCTTCCGAGTTTCAATTTCCCTTGATTCTGCACGTTGACCCCAACGACAACGTGTATCTGCTCAGGCAGATCGTGCAGCTCTGGAAGAACGGGGTCATGGACACGGACCCGATTACCGGCATGGATTTTGTGAAAATACCGGGCCGGTTCGTGCTGGTTACCGATGAAAGCCTGTTTTCAGATCCGAATTACGGCGGATCGAGCCTTCGTGATGGACAGCCGCGTGGTCGAAGAATCAGCTCGGCCGCCTTTTCATTTCCGCAGCCTATCAAAATGCAGCCTGTTCCAATGAGCGAGCCTTTCGGATTTGAAGGGGCCGTATTTGAGCTGGAATCGCCAATTGTGATTGCCCCGGATGACCCGCTGAATCCATTTCGGCACAAGTTTCATCCCGACCATGATGAGCCGGAAGAAAGCTACGAGGTAACGCGAAATATAGCGCTCGAGTTCACTTCCAATGTGGTGGGGGCATCTTTGACGGCAGGCTGGGGAGACACGGATATCGGAGGCATCTACCGTGAAGTTCTTACAGGACTTCATAAGCAGGAGATTCATGTAAAGGGAACTTTCCGGCTTCACCGGATAAGTCAGATAGGACAATTAAACGACGGCAGGTAGTCATTAAATCAGTTGGGAAAAATATATATAGGAATGAGAAAATGGAAAAGCATGGTTTTATCTCAGTCGTGGCAATACTGTTGTTCGTACCTGTAGTATATGGTGCAACCATAACCGTTGATGATGACGGCCCGGCCGACTTTAGCAGCATCCAGGCGGCCATTAATGCAGCGGTTTCCGGCGTGGACCAGGTTGAGGTGCAGCCGGGGATCTACTACGAGGCCATCAATTTCAATGGAAAGGCGATTCGGCTTTACAGCAGCGGCGGACCGGGGGTTACCACCATCGACGCGACCGGACTGAACTCATCGGTGGTAACCTGCAACAGCGGCGAGGATGTCGGTACCATCCTGGAAGGTTTTACAATCACCGGTGGCAACTCCTACAAAGGAGGCGGGATGTACAACGATGGCAGCAACCCGACTGTTACTGACTGCATCTTTCTCTCAAATGCGGCCAGCCTTCATGGCGGCGGCATGCACAACGAATGGAGCAATCCCACTGTTACAAACTGCATTTTCTCAGGAAACACTGCCTCGGCTCATGGCGGGGGGATGATGAACAATTATGGTTCCGTCTCCTATACTGCTAACTGCGTATTCATTGGAAATACTGCCAATGGGTGGGGC
>JAOUFU010000048.1 GCA_029858035.1 Phycisphaerae bacterium | reverse complement strand
CCAGCTTCAACGTGAGAGTGTCAACTTTACCAGGCAAAGGCAACAACTTCACTTTGACCCGGGTATTAGTGATTTGGAGGGAATCTATATGGAGTTTTTTGCCGCCCGGCTCAGACGGCTTGTCTTCCTTGGCCGGAAGCGCCTTTATTATATCCTGAATATTATTACTCGTGATGCCTCTCTGCTCCAAAACGACATTCATGCCATCCAACTTTATTTCCTTTATATTAACAATATCGGTCAGCAAGGAACCCGTTTCAACCGCGATTTTTGCATTACCCAATTCGAGAAGCCGCTCATTTTTGTAGCCCGGTGGATTATCAATCACAAGATTTTTAAAGCCAATCTTACCGCCCAGAATGGAGAGGTTCACACTGTCGACGGCCACCGCAACCTGCAAAGTTTTGGTCCCCGCCGATTCAATAGCCATTTTCACGGCACTATCTGCGAATAAATTAACTGCTATCACGACAACAATAAGCAGAACCACAATTATCGACAAAACAATATACAGGATTTTAAGCGACTTTTTCATTTGACCGCCCTTTCCAAAATTATATTCGGATTTTCAGCTATTACACATCATCAGCATTCAATAACACAGACACGACTAAAAATTGTAACCCAGACCAAGTAGATACTTGGTATCTGTGGAACCTTTCCCTTCGGCGGGCGTCGTGTCATAATTTAGAATGACCTTGAAATTCACAAACATTGTTTCTGTAAAGTTAGCACGAAGCTCTCCCGTTGATGTGAGATAATAATCAGAGAACTTGTCCAGGCTGGGATAATAAGTCAGGTCATGAATGAATTTAAGATTCCTGGCCAGCTTCTTATCGAAATTGTAACCAAGCTGAGCAGACAACTCGGTTGTGCTGTCCGCCTCATTCTTATACTTCTCGTACAGAGAGGCCAAACCGCCTTCGGTGGAGAAATTCATATTCTCCGATTCAACCCACTGATACCCGGCACCACCGCCGACTATTACTCTTCGGTCAAGCTCGGCAATCTTGTCGGTTTCATATCGGCCGTCAAGATACCCGAAAAATTTCTTCGAGAAAAAGTAATCATATTTAGCCTTTGTGCGCCACCAATCCTCTGTCTTATTCTTTTCGCCGGTGTCCGGGTCATCCTGCTCACCCCTGGCATAATCCGCGCTCAACTTTGTCCTGTCTTTTTCAGTCCTCTTGGTTAGATTAGCGCTGGCACTGATGGCCTCGGTCTTAGTATTACCGTGTGTAGAAGTTACAGCCGCGGAGACATTACCTGTCCACTTTGGCGCCGGTTTAGGCGGTGGATTTATCGAAGAGACAGCAGCAACATCAAAGTCCTGTGCCTTTACTGTCTCAGTACCTTCGACGGCAAACTTGCCGGCGGTTGAGCTTACAATTTTTTGGACAAGAACATTACCGTCTTTAAGATGAACAGTAATTGCCTCATCAGTGCTGAACGTCTGAATTTTGGATAGCTCTATAGTTACCTTGCCGGCCAAATCCGATGTGAAAACCAATTTACCATCCATTGCATGGTCAATCTTGCCCGTAAGGCGGTCTCCATTTGTTAATGTAATTTCATCCGCATGTATCGCCTGAGCAAAGAAACCAATAAAAAACAGCGAAATTAAAAAGTGTCCACGCATCTTGTTCTCCTTTCGATTTTATGTTTACATAATCACACAAAACAGTTTGTTATTATCATATCAGACTTGAGCTTTTCCTCAAAAACAAATCAAGCAAGTAAACCGATGCACACATATCTTTCCAATTAATTCAGCGTAAGTCCTTCTTTACTTTCGTTTTTAATATGTACATCGCGCTGGGGGAAAGGAATCGTTATGCCGTTATCTTCGAGACTGAGCTTTACTTTTGCAGTTGTGTCAAAGTAAACATTCCAATAGTCGGCTGCATTGACCCAGGGACGTACAACGAAGTTTACACTGCTGTCAGCGAGCTCGACAACAGCGACTGTAGGAGGAGGGTCATCGAGGACCCTTTCGTCTTCGGCCAAGACCTGCTCGATTACCCGTTTGGCCTTTTTAATATCATCTTCGTATGAGACCCCTATGACCAAGTCAACTCGTCTTGTGCCGTTGGCCGTGTAGTTCATTATATTATCACCCGTAAGCTTGGCGTTTGGAATAATAACACGAATATTGTCCGGAGTGTTGACGAAAGTATTGAAGATACCAATCTCCTTGACAGTACCTTTTGTACCCGCGGCCTCGATGAAATCGCCGACTTTGAAGGGTCGAAACATAATCATGAGGAAGCCAGAGGCGAAATTTGCCAGGGAACCCTGTAGGGCCAGGCCGACAGCCAAGGCTGCGCCGCCGAAAACGACGGCAAACTGTGTGGTCTCCACGCCGGCGGCGGCGAGGGCGGCAATCACAACAAAGACCAATACTGCGATGTGAGTGAGGTGCTTGATGAATCTTGCAATTGTTTCTTCGATTTTGGCTTTGAGCAAGGCCCCTTCGACCACTCTGGCAATGAAGCCGGCCAACCATCGTCCTACCAAGAGGATTACAATAGCTCCCAGGAGCTTCAGACCGTATTTGCTCAGGTATTCAGAGATTGCTTTTAAGACATTTTCCATATTAAGCTCCTTCCAAAAAATATTTGCCTGTTTTCATATTTAACAACAGCGCCAAGAATATATCCTAAAGGGTCTTTTTAGCAAGACAAAATGATTGAAAAAATCCATAAAAATCCTAAATCCTTCTGAATTCCAGCTCCTTGTTCATTTAGAAAAACCTGAAAATCTCGACTTTACTTTCCGATTTGTGGATATCAATTCCATCCGAAAGACGAGCAACGCGTCAGAAAAGATTGGGTGAAGGAGAGGTGTCCAAGAATTAAATATCTCTTAATAATAAATTTGCCGGTGATTTCTCTATAGTGTCCTGAAAGGTTTGCAGGCTTGCTGAAATCCTGTCATATTCGCCCGATTTTATAACAGGTGTAGTTGAATTCCCACGCTGTTCGAGTGCTTCGACTACATATTTTATAGTCAGCGATTCGACATCACGTGCAGGCTGATATGACGCCCCTTTGTCCTGTTCCTGTTTGATTTCGGAGATAACCGCCGACTCCACCAATTCATAAACTATTTCACGAACCAGGCGAACCGGCATATCCAGTGCGTGAGAGATTTTTGTCTCATCCAGAGGCTTTTGGCCTTTGCAGAAATTCTTCACCAACAGATGAGTAACCAACAGCGAAAGCAATCTTTTATGTGAATGGCTGATAGACAAGCAGTCCGGCTCGAATTCATAGGTTTCGACGTTTTGGTGAGCAAAGGACACTTCTGCTCCAAAAAGAACAATCAGCCAGCTTATCTGAAGCCACAATAAGAAAAGAGGCAGCGCCGCGAAGCTGCCGTATATCGCCCCATACTTTGTTGCTCCGATTTGAAAATTAATATAGGCCCATTGGACGATCTGAAAAATCGTCCCGGCAACTATCCCCGCCAGCAGGCCGGACTTTAAACTTACCTTGGTATTTGGCATGAAGATGAAAATGAACGTAAATGCAATCCAGATTGTACAGTACGGCAAAAGCTTCAGTAATGCAAAGACAAGCGGGCCGATCGACTGGATAAAGGAGATTTTTTCGATTATCAGCCGTACCTGGCTGCTTATTGCCACCGTCATACTGCCGGCCACAACCAGAAGGATGGGGCATATAAGCATAACAGATAGATAATCACCGAACTTGCGCCCGATGCTCCTGGGCTTTTTAATGCCCCAGATTTCGTTAAAGGAATTTTCGATATTACTGAGGACCTTTATGATTGCCCAAAACAGGAAAATGATACCCACGCCGGCTATAAGGCCGCCTTTGGTATTCTCGAGCAGGGAATTGGCAAAGCCGATAATTTGTTTAAAGACTTCTTCCTGGCCTTTCATTTTTTCCATCAACTGGGCCTCAACCCGTTTCTCTATCCCGAAGCCCTTGGCTATTCCAAACATCATTGCAAATACGGGAACGATGGAGAGCAATGTATAAAAGGTCAACGCCGACGCCCTGAACTTACATTTGTCTTCATCGAATCCGCGAACAGCCAGCGCAACAGTCCTGAGCTGTCTGATCAAAAACGACTTTGGTCGGGAATAATTTTTCAGGCTCATTCGCCATATATCTGTTTTTAGAAAATTTATAATTTTTGTTACCATGTCCATGCCCATTTTTATCCAAGCAAACGGATCATTATAGTTTATATCACCAACGCAGGAAAGTAAAACAGTTTGTAAAACAACTCAGATATGGTTCATGTATATGGAATCCTGGTTTTTATTCGAGCATGGCATTCTTTCTCAACGTCGTCGTGCCCATGCTGCATCCGGCCGACCTATCGTACCAAAAAGTGTATATGGTCCATAAGTATTTTTATCAGAGACAATTCGTCTTATAGCTCAAACTCCCTGCCTCTAACAAGCTGCTGTACTATTGTTCCCAAGGCATCAAGCCTTTGTTTCAATGATTCGTTTTCGGCCTTAGACCTCAAGGAGGACAAATGTGATGGTGATCGCGTTAAAAAACGCGTGGATAAAGATAGGTCGAAACAAAGAGCCGCTCTTCTCATATGCATAGCCCAGGCATACACCTAACAGAAATAGTGCCGGCCAATGTGGTACGTTTCCATGCACGATTGAGAATAATCCAGAGCTTATGAAGACAGGCAGCCAAATCCGGCTTCGAGTTTCGAGTTTCGAATCCCGACTTTCGAAAAATGAGCGTATAACTGTTTGAAAAAGGCCCCGAAATATCATCTCTTCAAGCACGGGTGCTATTACCACAGCGACAACAAAAACCAATATTCGAAGCTGCCAGCGCGGATAGGCCGTTATCAATTCCAACTGCTCATGCTGGGATATTTGGTATTCCGGGCCAAAGATGAGTTTGCCAATTAGCATCGTTAGGGTAATAGCCGCCATAATAAGCGGCCAAACAGAGAGAAGATTTAAAAAAGCGGCGAAAAAATCCTTGTGGATTGACCTTATATTCAAACCGAATCCCTTCAACCTCCGCGCGAAACCGGCCCTTGCCAGAAAAATTATTACGGCCATCACTACTATCGCGCCCGCGCAGTAGATAAGATTGTTCAGGAAAGCTCTTTGCCAATCCTGCAGATCCGTCGCCAGTACTTCTATAATTAGCATTACGAGGGGAACAGGCCCAAATAAAATGAATGGTGGGATAAGGCAGAGATAAGGACGCATATTATTTCGGCGAGGCCTCGAATCGGTTAAAGCCTTTCGGCCCAGAGAGGTCTTCAACAGCCAGTGTCCGAATAAAAAGATCCCGGGCAGACAAACAAGGCCCATGACAATCTCAGAAGTATTCATTGATTTATACCTGACAATCTTGAAAATGAAGCTATCTTATAATATATTAGTTACATCTGGTGTTCTGTAGTGCGAAGTATCGCAAAACAGAGGTCTCTTTTCAAGGAAAATAGATTATGGATATATTTCATATCGAAGGACCGGTACGTCTTTCCGGCAGCGTCAAGATAAACGGCTCAAAGAACGCATCCCTACCGATAATGGCCGCCTCTATTTTAGCGAAGGGTAAATCAGTTCTTTCATCGGTACCGCACCTTTCTGATATTTCCGTGTGCGGGCAATTGCTTGGCCAGTTAGGTTGCACGGTTGATAGAAGCCCAAACGACAATCTGTGCATAGATGCAACGGTGATTGACAATCCGGTTGGTGAATATGAAATTGTCCGCAGGATGCGGGCCAGCATTTGCATACTCGGCCCCCTGCTCGCCCGCTGCGGCAGAGCAGAGGTGTCAATGCCCGGCGGCTGCGCAATCGGCGACAGACCAATTGATATTCACGTAAGGGGCCTGCGAGAGCTTGGCGCAAAAATACATCTCAAGAACGGCTATATCATTGCCGAGGCACCGAAGGGTTTAAAAGGCAAAGCAATTTTTTTGGGGGGAGCGTTCGGCTCGACCGTGCTCGGCACTGCAAATGTGCTAATGGCCGCGACACTGGCAAAAGGTAAAACCGTCATCGAATCGGCCGCCTGTGAGCCGGAAATAACCGACCTGGCAAATTGCCTGAACAAGATGGGTGCAAAGATAACGGGTATCGGCTCACCCCGGTTGTCTGTTGAAGGAGTGCGAGAGCTTCAGCCTGTCGAATACAAGGTTATTCCGGACCGAATCGAGGCGGGTACCTTTATGGTCGCCGCCGCTATAACTTCAGGCGAGCTGCATTTGCATAACTGCCGGCTCGATGATATGATGGCCGTAGTCGATAAGTTCAGAAATGTCGGCGTCACAATCGATGCTGCAGGTGATGGCTGCGTTGTTACTCGCAGGAAGCCAATAAAAACCGCCGACATTACGACCCAGCCTTATCCCGGCTTCCCCACAGATTTACAGGCGCAGTTTATGGCCCTTCTGTCACTGGCCAGGGGTAATAGCGTCATCATTGAAAAAATCTTTCCCGACAGATTTATGCACGTTGCCGAACTAAATCGAATGGCTGCAAATCTACGCAAGGAAGGCCCGGCTGTTATCGTAGCCGGCGTCAAAAAGCTTATAGCAGCTCCCGTAATGGCTTCGGACCTGAGGGCCTCAGCGGCACTGGTTCTGGCCGGGATGGCCGCCGAAGGCACTACTATTGTCAACAGGGTATACCACATCGACCGAGGCTATGAAAAAATAGAGGAAAGATTAAATCCAGTCGGCGCAAATATTACTCGCCAAGGTATCTGAACGAACCACTTTGATAAAAAATATTCTCCTATTCAAAATAGAGAACAAGAGAGGAAACAGGTAACTATAAAAATGCTGTCTTATATACACTCTGCCCGGTCAAGATTCCATCTTATCGTTGGATTGTTAACCATTATCTGCCTTTTTTCTGTTTCATACGCCGCGGGCCAGAAGACAAAGCCGCCGTGGGAAGGTCAGTATAAAATCAAGCCGCAAGAGAAAGGCCGACTTACTCCGGCTGATGTTGTTGGCCCCGACGGTCTGGTATATCCGAACTGGACTAAATGCGGCGTCCAGGATGGCATACCCTCCATAAAAATATTCGCAACTATTGAAAAATTCGGAGGTAAAGCAAACGACAATCTCGACGATTCGGCCGCCCTTGACCGGGCCTGCCAGGCAGCCGGCGAGAATGGTGGCGGGGCTGTTTTGCTCGACGAAGGGACATATTACCTGGACCGTCCGGTGACAGTCCGCCACGACAATGTGGTGATTCGTGGCAAGGGCAGGAACAAAACCAAATTGATTTTCCGTTATGCGATACCTGAAAACGGTGTCGGCTTTTTTACACCTGCACCTGGAAGCCGCGTAGGAAAAGACACCCGTATCGAGATACACTGCCAGCCTGCCGGTCTTATGAACATGACAATCACAGCCGACGATGTAGTGATTAAGAGATGGGAGCGCAGCACACACTCCGGCAACACGTTCGCGTGCGCAGCAACCGGCAGAGATATCATCGGTAAACTCTCCGATGGATCCCATACACTCGAGGGCATTGCAGAATACAAAGATGGAACCAGGCTTACAGGCCAGATTGAAGTCATTCTTGACTCATCTTTTAACGACCGCCGCTTAATCCCCAGCACCCTGGCCGCCATCACAATTCAGGGACGCGGCCAAGTCGGTAGTAAAATCAAATTGGCACAAGACGGTAAACGCGGCGACCTGACACTTACGCTCCAGAACACACAAGGCCTGAGTCCTGGCGATTGCATTTATATTGAAGCCCCGGCTACAGCTCGCTGGAAAAAACTCACCAAAAACGCCTGCCAGTGGGGCCTATATCGCTGCTACGAGGTTTCCATTAAAAATGTCAAAGGCAACGTGATTACTCTCGACCAGCCGCTTCGTATCGAGTTTCCGACTATTGACGACGCCTTTGCACAGAAAATCGAACCCGTCCAGCACTGCGGGATTGAAGACCTATACATAGAGCAAAAACAAAATCTGTGGATTAGCACAGTACTTTTCCACAACGCCTGGAACTGCTGGGCTCGGGGCGTTAAGGTAAAGATGTGCGGCCGTTTCCCCGTCTACGGCCAGGCAGCGAAGTGGTGTGAGATTCGCGATTGCATTTTCGACGATGCATGGTTCAAGGGCGGAGGCGGCACCGCATACACAGGCTGGGACAGATGCTGGGACTGCCTGATTGAGGACATCGAAACATTCAAGATGCGCCACGCGCCTCTATACCAGTGGGCGGCAAGCGGAAACGTTATTCGAAAAAGCGTCTTTCACGACAGCGACGGACAATGGCACGCAGGATGGACGAATGAGAACCTTATTGAGCAGTGCGTCATCAAATCCGTTACCGGCCACGGCGGTTATGGTTTCGGAATGTGGGCTTCGCCGCCGGAAGACACCGCACACGGGCCAAACGGTCCACGAAATGTCGTTTACAACTGTGACGTCACCTCAGAAAAGACAGGCCTGTGGATGGGCGGTATGAATGAAAACTGGCTGATTCTTTACAATCGCTTTTCGGTTCAAAAAGGCTACGGCGTGTTCGCTAAAACCGCAAGCTTCGACCATATCATCAAAGACAATGTGTTCATACTCAAAGATAAATCCTCTCCTATGGTTTTTCTGGCCTCTCCGGATTGCATCGGTGTTGAGATAACCGGCAACCTCTTATACGGCGGCAATGGCAAGATCGCTGCCGGCAGTGCCAAACCAGCATTACTTGAGGACAACCAGGTCATGCCGCTTGCTGATGCACCAAGACCAAAGCCCACCATAACATCAATTTACGAATGGCAAATAGCCCAGCAGCGAAAGTAGAAGAACAGTCGAGACACAAACCGTAAATATGTGTGCTATTCGCTCATCAGTTCGATCTTTGCCCAGTAGCCAGCCTCCCATTGCCAACCACTCGGCTGATTCACAAGTTCCAAATTAATCTCTTTACCAGCGTAATCTGAAAGGTCCACATCGGTCTGCATCCAGCCGTTTTCAGCCGTTTCTTTGCCGACTGATGTGCTCAACAATTCTTTGCCATCGGCCTTGACCAGAAGCGTCCAGTCGCCCTCAGGGTGATGGCCTACGACCAGATGAAGCGTTGTCTTTTTGTTCCCAGGGATTTTTACTTTCTTCGAGAGTACACAGCCCGTATTGCGGTCCAATGGGTGTGTCATAAGGACACTCTTTTTGCCTGCCCACTCGGCGAGAAGTCCGGGATTCATATCTTCGCCGCACTTTGCCAACTTCCAGCCCGGCGCAAACTTCGATATGGCCTCAGACAAATCTTTTCCAGCCATAACCGTAATCTTGGCCATCTCTTTTTTTGTGAAGCTGCTGTCGGCGATGGGGCCCGGCTTGCGGAGGTCTTCAAACCTGCTTGGCTTTGGCGACTCGATGGGGATCGCGAAGACTTCCTCACCGTTGGCGTCTTTTTCGATTCGCCCCCCGGCTTTGACCACGGACTGGCGCGCCAGCTTCTCGCAAACGTCAATCAGCGCGGGGAAGGTGTACGCCGTATGGCTGAATACCGCCTTTTCGTTCAATTGCTTATAGTAACGGTCGGGCAGCTTCGAAACACCGAGGGTCGTAAACAGCACACCGCCTGAGCTCGACGGATTGCAGTCGGAGTCAGATCCGCAGCGGCAGGAAATGACCATTGTCTTATCCAGATCGCCATCGCCGTAGAGCAGCCCCATAAGCACGAATGCGCCTTCCAGCTTCACGTCCAACTGGCTGATGTAGTAGTCGGGGCTGCGGTACTTCTTGTCGACCAATTCCCACGTCTTCTCCCAGTTGGGATTTTCGCGGCGCCACCGGAGCATGTCGCGCACCATCTCGGCGTAGAGGCACTCGACCGGGATGCACCTGAGCCCCGCCTCGATGACCTTGAGCACGTCTTTCTCAAAGAACGCTTCCGCATACATGCCGCCCATAAACTGGCCGGCGTACATGCCGTCGCCGTAGTTCATCAGCCGGCCGAACTTCTCGCCCAGCGCGATGACGACATTGGGCATTCCCGGGGCGATCAGCCCGGAGTAGTCGGCCTCGATTTGGTAGTCGATGGCACCGGCGCAGCTATGGAACTTCGGATGACTGGAGTCGGGCGGTGCGATACCATTACGGAGGTTGTTACGCCCGGCGTTGTTGGCAACCCAGAGCGGGTATCGGCTGTTGGCGAAATCGATGCCGGCCTGGCGGATGGAGACGTCCATCCCGTACAGCTCAAGTGTCCTCAAAAAAGTCATTTCAACGTAGATGTCGTCCTGCCCGAAGGCGTCGTTAATCAGGCTGTCCCTGAATGGCGGCATGTCCTTCTCGGGCATTATCTGTCGGTAGCGGCCTTCGGTGGGAGCGCCCCAGGAGACGCCAATGATTTGGCCGATCCAGCCAGCCTTCATCTTGTCAACATACTCTTTCACCGGAATGCGTCGAAATTTCTGGGCCGCTTGTGTGACCGAAACAACTCCAGTAAACATAAAAACCATCACCATCATTATTGCATTGAACCTGCGCATAACCTTGCTCCTTTCAAAAGATTCACAATTCTTCTCTTTTCTGTAGAAATCTGTGGTTTCTTCCGATTCACGGATAGTGTTAATCATACAATACCTGCCTCCGGTAAGAATCACAACACCTTTGTGCCTGACTCTTAATACCGCTTAATATTATAGCCAAAACACAACGAGAATCAACAATTTCCCTTTGCCATTCGCTAATAATCTCAATCACGAAATACCCAGGACGTCTGCCATCGAATAAAAGTTCGGCTTTTTGTCGATTAGCCATTTTGCGGCACGCAGCGCCCCTCGCGCGAAAGTGTCCCTGCTGTGTGCGGTGTGATTGAGAGTGACCTTTTCCCCAAGCGTGCCAAAGATTACCGAATGTACGCCGGTAATGTCCCCTGCCCGAACGGCGTGCATACCGATAGAACCTTCCTGTCGAATCGCCTCCTTGGCGTTTCTGCCATGGACAAGCGAATCCGGAAATTTTCTGCCGGTCGCACTGCAAATATTCTCGGCCAGCGTAAGGGCACTTCCACTTGGAGCGTCTTTTTTGAAGCGATGGTGCTGCTCGATTATCTCTATATCGTAATCGTCACCCAACATCGCTGCGACTTTTCCGACCAGTGAGAACAGGACATTCATTCCCACGCTCATATTTGTTGCATATATGACAGGGATTTTCTGCGATGCAGTCTTTATCTTCTCACGCTGCTCTTCACTGAGCCCGGTAGTGCCAAGTACAAGCGCAGCGCCATTCTCAATACAATAGTCAATAGTTTTATCCGCCGCCGCAGGCTGTGAAAAGTCGATTACAACATCGCTACCATCAGGATAAGTGCTGCCGAGTTCAATGTTAATCGGCCGCATACCTGCCACAATGCCGGCATCTTTACCGATATCAGGGTGGTCCTGATTTTCGATTGCCGCAATAACATCGAACTCGTCGGCCTCGATAGCCAACGAAATAATGCGTTTGCCCATCCGGCCGGCGGCGCCGCATACAATCAGTTTAGGCTTCATTACGAACTCTCCTTCGTGTTCTTACAATCAAATAGTGCATACGAATATAACGGCCTGAACACACATTTACAAGATTAAACGGTTATTGGCTTGATTATTTCGTCCGGCTAATAGTAAAATCCTCTCTGTTTACATATCCACCGTAAGGCGTCCTGTAGCGGACCGCAAACCGGCAGGAATGTAATATCAGAAAGGTGAGCAAATGAGAAGGGAAATGTGCTTAAATAGTGTATTTTTCAGATTAATGCTCCTGGCAATCGTTGCACTGTTTGTAACAATAGCGGTGCCTGTAGAAAAAACTTCACCCCAAACAGTTGAGCGTTGGGGGATTTTCGAGTTATCATTTAGTGGGCCATCCGGAGGGAATCCTTTTACCGATGTAGACTTGTGTGCCGAATTCAGACAAAACGGGTGGATTTTCCAGCCTGAGGGTTTCTATGACGGAGACGGCGTATATCGCATCCGTTTTATGCCGGATGCGCTCGGCGAATGGACATACGTGACAAAGAGCAGCCGCAGAGAACTCGACGGCAAAAAGGGTAAATTCACCTGTATCAAACCATCACCGGGCAATCACGGCCCCATTCGAGTACACAAGACCTGGCACCTGGCATACGCCGACGGCACACCTTATTTCCAAGTCGGCACAACCTGCTACGCCTGGGCCCACCAAGGGATTGCGATGGAAGAAGAGACGCTGGAAACTCTCAAGAAAGCCCCCTTTAATAAGATGCGGATGTGCGTCTTTCCCAAGGATTATACTTATAACAAGAACGAACCGAAGTATTATCCGTTTGAGGGTACACCGCTGAAAAACTGGGATTACAACCGATTCAATCCGGAATTCTTTCGGCACTTTGAGCAGCGGGTCGCAGATTTGCGAGATTTGGGGATTGAAGCCGATATCATTCTTTTTCATCCCTACGACCGGTGGGGATTTGCCAAGATGGACCCCAACACAGACGACAGATATCTGCGCTACATCGTGGCCCGGCTGGCGGCATATCGAAACGTATGGTGGTCCTTCGCCAACGAGTACGATTTGATGAAGTCAAAAAAAATGGAGGATTGGGACCGCTTCTTCCAAATCGTTCAAAAGTATGACCCATATCAACGTATGCGCGGCATTCACAACTGCCGCGGCTTCTACGACCACACGAAATCCTGGGTAACCCACGCCAGCATCCAGAGCTCGGACCTTGCAAGAGGCAGCAAATGGCGCGACAAGTATAAAAAACCGATTATATTCGATGAATGTAAATACGAAGGCAATATCCCACAAGGCTGGGGAAATATCACCGCCCAGGAACTGGTCCACAGATTCTGGCTGGGAACCATCGGCGGCTGCTACGTAGGGCACGGCGAGACTTACCGGCACCCTAAAGACCTGCTGTGGTGGTCAAAGGGCGGGGTGCTCCGCGGGCAAAGTCCTGCCAGAATCGCCTTTCTGAAGAAAATCATGGAGCCGACTCCCTTTGCAGAGATGGTGCCTACCGAGCTGTCAAACGGCAATTATATCCTTTCCAAGCCGGGAGAGCTTTATTTTATCTACTTCACCGGTCCAACGGCAATTAACCTAAAGCTTCCCGGCTCAAGACCATACAAGATTGACGGCATCGATACGTGGAACATGACTGTTACTTCGATGGGAAGTGCATCTCCCGGCAAGTTCAGCTTTACTCCACCCCAAACCAACTACCTTCTCCGTCTATCCCTTTACGGACCTGATGAGAAAATACGGCCGGAAGCGAAGGAAACCACAAGCCCGATGGAAGGCATAGCACCTCTCAAAGTGCTATTAGGAAACAGCAAGGCAATGATTAGCAGATACAGGTGAATCAGCAAAAATTACACATGGAGATGAGTTCTTGAAAAGCCGGAGAAAAAAATGAATACACAAAAGACACCCATAAGCGGCATTGTAAAAAAAAGACGCATACTTTTTCAACTGGTGGGGATAAGCCTTATCAGCAGCTTGCTCACGAACAAGGCTAAAGGTCAAGCTAAACATCAGTCTGAGTTCAAGGTGTTAGGTGAGAAAGACCAGATCGATATCGGTGACAATGGACAGGAAATTTTAGAGAAAGCATATAAGCTCGGCTATGACTTTGAGAAAAAGCATGGTGGATGCTGTCGATGCACTGTTGCTGCGCTGCAGAGAGCTATTGACTTTGTTCCGGAAGACAAAGGCCTGTTTAGAGCAGCAAGCTGTCTTGATGGCGGTGCTACTCCGGCCGGCATACAAAACTGCGGGGCCTTTACGGGGGCGGGGATGGTCATTGGCTGGCTCTGCGGCGCAGATAATTTCGGAAATACAAAGTTGTCTCACCAACTGATTCGCCAGGTATACAAACAATTCGAAACCGAATATGGAAACGTGTTATGCAAGGACGTCAGGAAGAAAATAAATTCCAACTGCCCGGAGGTAGTAGCACGGGCAGCAAAATGGACTGCAGAAACACTACTAAGACAGTTCACAAACTATGAAACAGAAAGAAAGGAGAAGTTGCATGGATAAGAAGACCGTTCATACCGGTATTATCGGCTCGGGCTTCGCAGCGAAATTTCATTTTGAATGCATAAAGAGAGTGCACAGCACGAACGTTGAAATCGCAGGAATGTTTGATATCAACACCGAGCAAGGCCCTGCATACGCCAAAGAACGGGGGATTCAATTTTATAAAACGCTTGAAGAGCTGCTGGAAAAGGTGGACGTAATCCATGTCTGCACGCCGCCGGTCGTTCACGAATCAATAGCAGTCGCAGCGCTGCAGCAGGACAAGTTCGCCATCGTGGAAAAACCGCTCACGGGCTACTTCGGGGACGGCTCGGATGATTTTAACGGAGACACCTTTCCGAAGCAGACCGCTCTCGACAACTCACTGGCAAGTATCAAGCGGATGCTCGACGCAGAATCCAAAAGTAAAGGCAAAATCCTCTACGCCGAGAACTGGGTTTATGCACCCTCGATCCAAAAAGAGCGGGAGATAATAGAAAAGACCGGCGCACAAATACTCTGGATTCACGGCGAAGAAGCACACTCCGGCTCGCACGCCGCGACCTATGCTTACTGGAAGTATTCCGGGGGCGGCTCGGCAATCGGCAAGGGCTGTCATCCGTTGACGGGAGCGCTTTACCTTAAGCGCGTGGAGGGAAAAGCACGAAACAACAAGCCGATTCGCCCCAAGGCCGTCTCATGCCGAACACACGCACTGACCCGGCTGAAAAATTTCGAGGACAAGGGACACCTTCGCGCCGACTACTGCGATATCGAGGACTTTTCCATAATGCACGTCGTATTCGAGGACGGAACGATTGCGGATATCTTCGCTTCCGAAATTGTTTTGGGAGGCGTCCACAACTGGCTTGAAATCGCAGCAAATAATCACAGGACTTTCTGCAACATTAATCCGAACACGGCAATACAGACATACAATCCTGTGGACAAGAACTTCGAAGATATCTACGTAGTGGAAAAGATCGGCACAAAACAGGGCTGGTCGAATCCGTCACCGGACGAGGACTGGTTCACGGGCTATCCACAGGAAATCGACGCGTTCTACAGGACCGTAGCTTATGGAGAACCGGTGGAAAGCGACAGCAACCTGGCGGCAGACTGTATCTCGACGATATATAGTGCATACGTTTCGGCTGAAAAGACCGGAGTTGAGGTCCCTGTCAAAACGTTTTAGCGTCCGCGACACTGGGTATATGCAGTCTTAACCGTTAGGGAACAGCTATGGAATTTTTTGGATTACACTACGCGATTTGGATTGTACTGTTATTGTACTTCGCCGGTATGCTGCTGATGGGCTGGTGGAGCAAGCGGGGCACATCAAGCCAGGAGGGTTATCTGCTGGGTAATCGCC
>JAOUFU010000468.1 GCA_029858035.1 Phycisphaerae bacterium | reverse complement strand
GCCTGTGCTCTTTTTTAAGGAGTCAAAAACCGTTTATTTTTCGGTTTTTTATTTATCTTTTGCTTCGAATTCGGCGTCGATCACATCCTCACCGCCTTTTCTTTTAACTTCGCCCTCCGGGGGCGGGGGCGGTGTTTGCCCAGGCTGCGGGCCTGCTGAGGCCGCCTGTTTCTTAGCCGCTTCTTCGTAAAGCACCTTGCCCAACTCCTGCCCGGCGTTTGAGAGGTTTTCGACGGCCTTCTTTATGGCATCTGCACTCTCACCTTTTACGGCCTCTTTCAAGTTGTTTACAGCACTTTCGATATTGCCTCGCGTTTCCGCAGGGACCTTGTCTCCGTGCTCTTTTAGAGTTTTTTCCGTTGAATAAATCAACTGGTCGGCCTGGTTCTTCAAATCAATAACTTCTCTTTTCTTTTTATCTTCCTCAGCGTGAGACTCGGCATCCTTGGTCATCTTCTTAATTTCTTCTTCGCTGAGGCCTGAGCTGGATTTAATCTCGATGGATTGCTGCTTGCCGGTGCCGAGGTCCTTTGCCGAAACGTTCAAAATACCATTGGCGTCGATATCAAAGGCAACCTCAATCTGCGGAATGCCTCTCGGGGCCGGCGGGAGCTCGGCAAGCTGGAATCTGCCGAGTGTTCGGTTGTCGCTGGCAAACTCCCGCTCGCCCTGGAGGACATGGATGTCGACAGTGGTCTGACTATCGGCAGCAGTCGAGAAGACTTCTTTCTTGCTGGTTGGTATTGTAGTATTTCGGTCAATCAATCTTGTCATAACGCCGCCAAGTGTCTCGACACCGAGGGAAAGCGGCGTTACATCTAAAAGCAAAATATCTTTTACTCCGGCATCCCCGGCCAGCACCGCCCCCTGGATTGCGGCACCCAGGGCAACGACCTCGTCGGGATTTATGCTCTTGTTAGGCTCTTTGCCGAAGATGTCTTTAACAATTTGCTGGACTTTCGGAATCCTTGTTGAGCCGCCTACAAGAAGGGTCTCGGATATATCGGCTGTTGTGAGTTTAGCATCTTCAATAGCCTTTAGGCAAGGACTCTTGAGCTTTTCGAAAATCGTGTCAACGAGGGATTCGAACTTGCTTCGCGTAATTGTTATTTGCAGATGCTTCGGGCCCGAAGCATCGGCGGTAATAAAGGGCAGATTTATCGTCGTCTCAAGCTGTGTGCTCAACTCGCATTTTGCCTTTTCTGATGCCTCTTTGAGTCTTTGATGAGCCATCGGGTCACCCCTGAGGTCGATACCCTCGGTCTTTTTGAACTCGTCAGCGAGGTAATTTATCAAAACGGCATCGAGGTCATCACCGCCCAGATGGGTGTCACCATTTGTGCTGAGTACTTCAAGTACGCCGCCTTCCTCGCCAAAGCCACCGATGTCGAGAATTGAGATGTCGAAAGTACCGCCCCCGAAGTCAAAGACAGCCACCTTCTGGTCCTTTTTCTTTTCGACACCGTAGGCCAGGGCCGCCGCGGTCGGTTCGTTGATAATTCTGCGTACGTTTAGTCCGGCTATTTGACCGGCGTCTTTTGTTGCCTGCCTCTGTGCGTCATTAAAGTAAGCAGGAACAGTAATGACGGCGTCGGTAACCTTCTCGTCCAGATAATCCTCAGCGGTCTTCTTCAAATCCTGCAGAATCATGGCCGACACTTCCGGCGGTGTGTACTCCTTGCTCTTTGCTTTGACCTTGACGAGCTCTTCCGGCCCACCGGTAATTTTGTAGGGCACAATCTTTTCTTCTCCCGAAACCTCATTATGACGTCTGCCCATAAATCTTTTGATGGAAAATATTGTGTTTTCAGGATTGGTTACCTGCTGATGTTTTGCAATCTGGCCAATGAGCCTCTCGCCCTTGTCCGTAAAGCCGACGACCGAAGGTGTTATTCGCGAGCCGGAAGAATTAATCAAGACCTTCGGCGAAGAGCCTTCCATAACGGCGACGACAGAATTCGTCGTTCCCAAGTCTATTCCAATGATTTTAGCCATTGTGATATTCCTTTCGCTTTATTGCGTACGGTCATTATATATAAAATTCCAACGATTTAAGTGTGCAAAAAGCGTGCCAGTTAGCTGCCGCAGGCGGCTTAGGTTATTTAAACCCTTGCACTTCAAGAGGTTAAGTTTTTTCCTGCCGTCTTTATTCAAATTCCAACCGCCCGTATATAGTGCCATTTTGGCAGAATCAAACGATACGGAAAAGCTGCAAACACAACAAATCCGGTTCATCCGTTTAATTATTAAGTTTCCAGGACAAATCGGGCTTTGGAGGCAAACAAGATTGTAAAATTGGGTTTGTTTTGGCATTTTATTGGCTTTAATTGGGTTTGAATTGGCTTTGAATTGGCTTTGTTTGGCTTTGTTTTTCCTAATTGACCAAGTGTCCATTTGGTCATAATCGGTTGTTAATACTTTAGTTACGTTCACTTGACTTTTTCGGAAATTGGCTTTGTTTTGCATAAAAAGTTTATTTTTTCGTACGTAAACTTTCGTACTTGTCAGGGGCAAGAGATAAGGGATAAGGGATAAGGAAAAAGGGGAAAAATAGCGTACAGTGTACAGAATACAGCGTATAGCATCTCGTATAGCGGATAGCGAACTGCGTATAGCGTATAGAACAAACATAAAGCACCATTTACAATCAAAAACGATTATTTTTAACTTAGGCTTGCTTGCCTGAAAACGTGCCCTTCTGGGCTTTTCGTGCGGTTCTCCGCTAATCTGCCATTTCTATGGCGATTTGCATTATACCAAACAAGGCCGGGATGTTCAATGAAAATCGAACATTTTTAAGAAAAATTTCATCTTTCTCCGCTTAAAAAGGAAATTATTCCGGAAATTCTTATGTTGACGGGAGTTGTGGTTTTAGTTGTTAACAATAGGTGCTATCCTTAGTTTTTTCCTGCTGTCAAATCACTATATTAAGCGAAAAGAAACCACCTATTTGGTTATCATTTTTTGTTTGACAGATTATAGCTGGTTTGTATTTTGTATGGGTACAACAATGAGTGGATTTTCTCTGAACAACAAGAAATTCGGGATGTTATACGGAAACCATATATACATAGTTGGCCATAGGAGATAATGGAACTAGGACTGTATATTCTCATCGGTCTTGCAGTCGTGCTGTTGGTCGGCAGCAGGATCGCGTGGCGAATGCGGACTTACTCGAGGCAACTTTCAGCGTTCCTTGCAGAGCATGATTGCAGTCTTATCTCGGTCAAGATTCCCAAGTTATGGCAAACAGGGCCGTTCCCAAAGGTCTCTGTCAGGTTCGGCGCCGTGCATACCGAAACGTTGGGTGTTCGCATGACGCATTTTGAACACCGGATCGTCACGTTCAAGGACAAGTCAGGTGCGCAACACACTCTCTGGGTTCGTCTGCTTGTCAACCTTCTCACAATTCAAGACATTATCTGGGAACCAGGAAACAAGCTGCTTCCCGACAGATACAGATAATGATGGCCAACCAAAGGATCCAACCTATTTTATGGAGGGGCTCCAGAAAAAGGCTGATCATGATCGTTATCGGATGACTAACGACTTAAAGTGCCAACCCAGCTATCATAGTGCGCAACAAAGCACGCAACAACTTCGTTAGTCTGGGCTACCGGCTGAGTTACTTTTATCTA
>JAOUFU010000467.1 GCA_029858035.1 Phycisphaerae bacterium | reverse complement strand
TTTCGGCCTTTTCGATATAAGCATCACAAGCAACGACATAAGTTCTATCTGGATCGATCCTCTCGAAACCCTTACATTCGGTATACTGATTGATCCCGGTGCCGGGCCATACGAAGATACCGATTTCTATGCTCTCTCTGCCATTGATGGTCTACAGAACCACATATTAGCATACGGCGCCGCAAAGTTCATAAAGACCGGTGACCCGGGAGATCTGAGCGCATACGGGGCCTACGTACCTGAGCCGGCCACGATACTCATGCTTGGTTTAGGCGCATTAGTTTTATTGAGAAAACGCAGGTCTTAAGCCAGGGAATATAGATTTGTTGTAAAGTTCAAAGGCTGTGCATTTTTCACAGCCTTTTTTATTTGCCCCGCATTGCAAAATTCACAGAATCTTTTGAATTAGTTCCACCATGTTTTGCTATTATAGTATTTTAGGTAAACCGGCATTTAATTCAACTGAGGATTCGTTCGACAGACCGATTCGGACGGATTTAATCTCTTGGGACTTTTGTGATTTGCTTTGTCAGATCGGCCAGCAATGCGTGCATTTGGGAGTCGTTTTGCTCAGCCTCACCTATCTTGCTGCAGGCGTGCATAACGGTAGTATGGTCCCGTCCGCCCAAATGCCCTCCAATTTCTTCAAGGCTGTGTTTCGTCAGATTTCTCGCTAAATACATGCAAATCTGGCGGGGCATAGTGATGCTTTGACTGCGTCTTTTGCTCTGCAAATCGGTAAGACGAACATCAAAATGCCCTGTAACCACTTCGATAATATCAGTAATACTTATATACCTGGCCGCTGATTCAATTTGCCCTTCCAGAGCTACCTGAGCCAATTCAAGGGTAATAGGCTTGCCGGTAGTCGTTGACACCGCGTAGAGAGTCGTCAAAGCACCCTCCAACTCCCTGATATTTGCATGTGCTTTTCGGGCAATATATTCAGCAATTTCATCGGATATTGTAATACCGCGAACGTGTGCCTTCTTCTGAACAATTGCCACCCTCGTCTCATAGCTTGGCGGGTCGATTCTGGTGACCAGACCCCAGCTAAACCGGCTGATAAGACGCTCTTCGAGTGAAGAAATCTTGCCAGGCGGGCTATCGGCGCTAAGGATGATTTGTTTGCCGTTGTTATAAAGGGCATTAAAGGTGTGGAAGAACTCTTCCTGACTTTGCTCGCGTTCTCGAAAGAACTGAACATCGTCTATCACCAGCGCATCGACAGTACGAAACTGGCTTTGAAAGCCGGCCAAATTCCCTGTTTCTATGGCCCTGATGAATCTGTTGACAAACTCTTCACAACTCAAAAACTGTATTACCGCTTGATCAGATTTCTGCCTTACCTCGCAACAAACTGCATGCAAAAGGTGGGTCTTGCCCAGGCCGGAGCTGCCATAAATAAAAAGAGGATTGTAAGTATCGCCCAACGAATGGCTTACCGCAACGCAACTGGCGTGGCCAAGGCGGTTGCTCGGCCCAACTACAAAATTATCAAACGTATAATCGGGATGAAGTTTAAGCCCGAGCATAGGTCGCAGAGAGCGACGCCCAGTCTTATCCCGGCTAATAATGTTGAAATCCACAGCTACAAGATGGCCTGTTATTTGTTGAGCAGCCTGTGTGAAGCTATTTTTGCAGTTGTCACGTAAGAACTGAACGGTTGCCTCATCGGGACAACCAACTTCGAGTGAACCTCCGCTCAGGTGTGTAACGGTTAACTTCTCAAACCACCTCCGGACGTTGGCCGGGTCAATTGCTTTTACACAATCAACAATATCAGCGAAAATGTCTTCAACTTCCCGAACTGCCAACACCACCCTCCTTTTCGAAAGGCCTACCTAATTCAAGCTCTATGAAAACAACAAAAGACCATCAAAAACTTCCCTGTTAAAAACTTTTACAAGGTCGAGAACAGGCAAACATTCCTGCCTGAGCAAATCCGCTAACCAAAATTTAATTCGAATCGCTAAGTTTGTCAAAATAAACTTGCAGAAAAAAACAAAATAATGCAAATTTCATTACCCAACAATCTGTACCCATATAAAAACAACAAACTAAAATACTCAAAGAGTAAATCCGGGGAATTGCGAGATCAATAGTTTTCGCTTTACGCTTTCGTCTATTTTCTATACGCTATACCGTATAAGCTATAATTAAGGATGAAATCATGGGAATTTTTGCTAAGACAGCAGGATATTTCAAAGACCGGCTGGGCAAAACACGTGACAAAATTACCAGCTCGCTCTCTTCGATACTCACTCTGGGCAGAAATATCGACGAAACCCTGCTCGATAAGCTGGAAGAAACGCTGATAAGCGACGATATTGGAGTAGAAACGACGGACAAGCTCGTATCCGGCCTGCGAGATGCCTATCGCAGCAGGCAAATCGCAACAACCGACGAAATAATACCGTTTCTTAAGGAGCACATCAAAAGCTATTGGCCGAACCGCGATAGACAATTAAATACTGCAGGGCACCCCCCTACCGTCATCCTGGTTGCCGGCGTCAACGGCACCGGGAAAACCACCAGTATCGCCAAACTCGCATATATATTTACCCGGAATAACAAAACTGTTTTGCTGGCCGCCTGCGACACGTTCCGTGCCGCCGCTGTAGAACAGTTAACCATCTGGGCCGAACGCATTGGCGTCCAAATCGTAAAACACAAAACCGGCAGCGACCCTGCAGCGGTCGCTTTCGACGCCTGTGAAGCCGCCGTTGCAAGAGGGACAGATATCCTGATTCTCGACACAGCCGGCCGATTGCACACAAAAAAAGACTTGATGCAGCAATTGACCAAAATTCGCGACGTAGTGGCCCGTAAAATCCCCGGCACGCCAAATGAAGTATTGCTTGTTCTTGATGCCACAACCGGCCAGAATGCTATCATACAGGCTAAGATGTTCACTGAAGCAATTAACGTTACAGGAATATTTCTGGCAAAACTCGACGGCACCGCACGCGGCGGAATCGTCATCGCTATTAAAGACCAGCTCGACATACCCGTAAAATTCGTCGGACTCGGCGAAAAACCGGAAGATATAGCCGAGTTCAACCCGGAGATATTCGTGGAAGCATTATTTACTTAATAACAAACTTTGGAGGAGAGAAAATATGAAAACAGCACCTACTAAAACATCAAAAGCCGGCACATTGCTACTTACTGGCTTACTGATAATTATTTTATCGGGCACTATCGTTGCAGACGAGAGAGTTGTCAAGTATACGCCAAAATCCGGACCATCGCTATGGCCATCGGAGCCTCCCGAAGACATTCCCTTCGAGCAAACCAAAGAATTAGTCGGGATATTATTTACGGGCGTTCATAGCGACTACAGAGTCGCGGACACGTGGTATCCTTCGTGGGCCTCAGACGACAATCTGTATTCTCCATGGACAGACGGACAAACCGACGGAATGAGATCCAGCTCCGGCGGGCGCAACGCGACCACCGGACAAGCGGTCATGATTGGCAACGACCCACTCAATCTCAAAATCAAAGCCCTCGGCACGACTAAAGGCGATCCTCATCCCTACGAGGGACGATATCCTTGTGGAAGTCTCGTTCACAATGGTGTCTGGTACTACGGCACCTATTGTTTAGGCCCCTCTGGAAGTGTTATGCACGATGGAATGAGA
>JAOUFU010000466.1 GCA_029858035.1 Phycisphaerae bacterium | reverse complement strand
TGAATGATGACTGAACAGACCCTGGTGAAATCGAGGGCAAAATGCATCTGTATTTGCGGAAATAAAAGGCTTGCAGATTTGGCCTCCCGGCTTTATATTATCCTTTCTGCGTATTTTTGAAAGGTTTGATAAATGAAGTATGACGTAGTTGATTTATCGTTGGCCCCGGAGGGCAAGAGGCGTATTTTATGGGCTGATAATGATATGCCTGTCCTGGTGTCGATTCGCAATCGGTTCGCAAAGAGCAAGCCGTTAAAGGGTAAAAACGTTTCGGCTTGTTTGCATATAACTGCCGAGACGGCTAATCTTGCCAGGACGCTGAAAGCCGGTGGAGCGAACGTTGTTCTTTGCGCATCCAATCCGCTGAGCACACAGGACGATGTGGCGGCATCACTGGTGAAGGATTTTAAGATAGCGGTCTTTGCCATCTGCGGGGAAAATCGCGCGACCTATTACAAACACATCAACGCAGCCATCGACCATAAGCCGGTGATTACGTTTGACGACGGTGCCGATTTGGTGAATGAGCTGCATACCCGCAGAAAGAAAGAGGCGCACCGTATTATTGCGAGTATGGAGGAGACTACTACCGGTGTTATTCGTCTGCGGGCGATGGCAAATGCAGGCAAGTTAAAGTTTCCGGTTATTGCGGTAAACGATGCGGCGACCAAGCACCTTTTCGACAACCGCTATGGCACGGGGCAGTCCACGGTTGACGGTATTATTCGAGCGACTGATTTTCTGATGGCCGGCAAGAAGGTTGTTGTGGCGGGGTACGGCTGGTGTGGACGCGGCCTTGCTATGCGAGCGAGAGGAATGGGAGCGATCGTTATTGTCACCGAAGTTGACGCAATCAAGGCGCTTGAAGCATCTATGGACGGATTTGCGGTTATGCCCATGGCGCAGGCGGCGAAGGTCGGAGAGCTTTTCGTAACGCTTACAGGCAATAAAAATGTTATAAGGGCCGAGCATTTCCGGGCAATGAGGGACAGGGCGGTTGTTGCCAACAGCGGGCATTTCAACGTTGAGCTGGACATACCGGGGCTGAAAAGACTCAGCAGGAAAGTAATCCGTAATGTGCGCAACCATGTCGATGAATATATCCTGAAGAACAACAAGCGAATTTACCTTCTGGCAGAAGGGCGGTTGATTAACCTTGCTGCGGCTGAGGGTCATCCGGCAAGTGTGATGGATATGAGCTTTGCGACGCAGGCATTAGAGGCTGAATATGTGATGAAAAAACAGGGCAAGCTTGCCGTTGCGGTCCACGATGTTCCTATAGAGATAGAACAGCGGGTAAGCAAGCTCAAACTTAAGTCAATGTCGATTGGTATAGACAAACTTACGGCTGAGCAAATTGAATATCTTGCCAGCAGTGGTGAAGGAACATAGCCCGATGCTCGTTACTCGGTACTCGTAAGACAAAATCGAGAATCGGGTCTCGAAGGTAGGTTTATGAATAATAAACAGGCGGAAAAGAGGTCCCCTGCTTTGTCAAGGTCAGATTCATCCCTGCCAAAGCCGGGATTAGCCTCGAAGTCTTTTATGGCTTTTGGTCCTACGTTGCACTACAGCCATGAAAATGTTTTGAAGTACTGGCTGCTTGCATTTGTGACCTTTAGTGTTAGCTGCCTTTTCTGGTCGAAGATGCTGACCGGCGCATTCTGGTCGATTAACCTCCACAATCCGACTTCTTCAGAATTTTGGCGTTTGGGCCAGTCTATTATAACCGGCGCCAGCAGGGGGGTGAGCATATTTGAATATCCCTGGCAGATTCTTGTTTTAGGGCTGCTCATGGGTATTCTTGCGGTTGTACCTGTGTTGGTATCGCAGCTTATGAGCTTTAGTTACAGTTTGCCTTTTTTATTGGCGGTGTTTTTTTTGGCTGATATGCCGGGCTTTGCGATTTGCCTTTTGGTTAGTTGTGTTGCTGTGGCATGCCGTCCGCTTCGTTTTCGCTCCCGCATTATTGCAGTAGCATTATGCACGGCGCCGCAGCTTATTTATTGGGCATACTTCGGCGGCGCCTGGAAGTTAGAACCTATTAAATTGGGATTTTCTTTCGCGCCCTGGATTTGTGCCTGGCTTATTGGTTTGTCAATAGCAGGATTGGTTCTTGGCATAGGTCATTATACGCGTTATCGGCCGGGCCTGGTCTGGGCGTTTACATCCGTTTTCCTTTTGTTGGCAATCGTGACTTTTGAAATACGAATAGGCTTTGATGAGCTTGACTATCAACTTTACGTGGCCAAGAATGATCCGGAACAGGCCATTGAATTTCATGAGCACAACATAACAGAAGCGTTTGACAAAACGCTTACAGACCCTGGTGTCAAAAAATACCTTGCGAACTCCTTCTACCCCACCGACCCGATACCGCTGCGTACAGAGTTGAAAAGGGAAATCCAGACTCAGCTAAGCTATGACCATTGGCCGTATTGGTTTATAGTACCTGGGGAACTGAATTTTCGGGCGAAAAAACTACAGCTTTTCGAAGAATACGAGTCATTTATCTCGCGTCGTTCTCAAAGCCCTCGGATGCCTATAGCTCTTTACTACAAGGCGCTTCTGAGTGAATATCGGCCGGACTACAATATCCTTGATCAAAAAGAAAAACTGCGTTTTTATAGTGATTATCCACATCGTGATTCTTTGCCGATATGGCATCGTCTTTATGAACAGTTTCCAGACAGTAGTGAGTCGCTTGAGGCACGATGGCGTATTGCACAGGATTGGGCCGGCCGGGGTGAGTTTGGACAGGCGGACAGGCTTCTTAAGGAGGCACAAGGTAAACTTGTCGAAAAGTTAAAACTGCTCGAAAAAGACCAACCACCAGGTGATACATTCTTTAGTCCATTTCGTCCAGTGGCTGATTCGGCAATGACGGCGTTTAAATTGACAGAGTTGCAAGGCAAATTGAATCTTTTGCGAAACCTTATAGGCGCGGAAAATCGAGTCGGGGGGGCGGACACAGAGAAGCGTTTGGCGAGATTTGTTATGTTAAACCCGCACAGCGCAGATTTCCCCTGGCATCTCGACGAGTTGCTGAAACAAATGGGCGACAAGGACCCACTCCGTGACAATATTCTGTTGGCTAAAACGAAACTTGTTGCAGATGAGCAACTTCGAGCCGAACAATTAGCCCAATTGCACCGCGACTTCCAGAGTACCGATGGTGGGATGCAGGCATTATACGAGCTTGGGCTTTTGAAGAGACGTCAGTGGAGTCAACAGAAGGAGTCCGATGTGGAGTTGAAGAAGAAGCTTTTAGTTGAGACAAGAGCAATTCTGACGAGTTTTATCAGCTTGTATCCGGGCGGCATCTTTACTGAGCAGGTCCAGAAGATTCTGGATGACCTGCCTGTAGTTGATTAGATTTTGAGCGGCTTGACAGGTGGGGATTGGGGTTGACTTTTCTGCAAATTATGCTATCATGGAAAGCGACAGTCGGTTGTTTTTTGTGCTTTCTACACGTTTCTGTCACAGGATATTAGCTTAACCGGAGAAATGGGAACTTTTAATATGCGAATTCGCTCTGATTCAGATGCCGCCAAGATTCTGCTGATAGGCGATGTTAGCAGGGCGTTTTTAGATGTCGAGGCTGTCAGAGAGCTGCCCTGCCAGGTTACTACTAATATGCCTGAGGCAATCGA
>JAOUFU010000070.1 GCA_029858035.1 Phycisphaerae bacterium | reverse complement strand
GATGTTATACATCCCGCCGCCGCGCCCAAATCGGCCCGCCGCCGTGTTCTCGATGAACGTGCAGTTGGTCAGTGTCAGGCTGCTGGAATCGGCATTGTACATCCCGCCGCCTTGGCCGCTGCCATACCCCTCTTTTATTGCCTTGTTCCCAATGAACGTGCAGTTGAGCAATGTTAGAGAGCTGTGGTCGTTGCGAAAACCACCACCATATTGGGCAGAATTTTCAATGAACGTGGAGTTGGTCACTATCGGCGCGCTGTCGTCGTTGTGCATCCCCCCTCCGTAATGGGCCGAATTTCCGCTGAACGTGCAGTTGATCACCATTGGACTACTGTTGTCGTTATGCATCCCGCCACCATATTGGGCCGAATTTCCCCTGAATGTGCAGTTGTTCACGGCAGGGCTGCCGGAGAGGTTGTACATCCCTCCGCCGCTGTCGTTGTTACTCATGTTAGCATTGCCGCCGGTGATTGTAAAGCCGTAGAGAATGGCCCTTGCATCGGTTCCACTCCCCGTGGTCACGTGGTAGCTGTTCTCGCCGTTGTTGGCGAAATCAGGACCATCGTCACCATTCAGGTCACCGCTAAGTATAGTCTCGTACAACTGGATATCCTGGAGATTGGGATCCGGCCGGCGCAATCCGCCATAACCGCCTTTAAGAACCACTCCATTGATGAGCTTGAAAGTGGCCCTCCGGTCGCCGCTGCCATTAGGGTCATCTAAATTACGATCTGGTGTATAAATCCCTTCTGCCACCCTTATCTCTACTGGTTCATAAGAAGAATTCGCATTAGCCAGCCCGTCCTGAAGATACTTATGGGCCTTCTGCCAGCTCGAACCATCGCCGTTTCTCGTCGCGTCAACATAAATGACACTTCCTGCAGAATCAGCTCCACAGTGAATCCCCGCTGTTAATACCGCCATTACCAGAAATGTTTTCAGATTTGTCGTTCCACCCATTTTTAGTTCTCTAAAACGAGCTTATTTTGCATTTCAGTATTGTAATCCTTCACCGGCCATATGGCAATTCAGGGAAATTCCAAAAGAATTGCTTTTTGGGCATCCTCCTTCCGGACAGCCGAAGAATGCAAAAAAATAATATACCGGATTTTCGCGGAATTGCAAGAGAAAAAGGGACCGTTCGCGATGTTTTCACGATTGATATGTCTTTACGGCCAAAAGGCGGCGACTGCGATAGTTGCCCAAATGACAAAGCCGAGAGTGATTTTGATAGTGATACCGAGCAGTTCACCTATGCCGGCGCCAAGGGCCGAGCGGGCCGAATCTTTCATCTGCCGGCCGGCTGCCAGTTCAAATAGCCACGCCCCGGTGCCTGCTCCCACGCAAGCGCCGATAAGCGTTCCGAACAAAAGAATAGGGATAAGAAAAGTGCCAAGAACCGCACCGCAGATAGCGCCTCCAAGTGCTCCGAATGAGCCCCACCACTGTGCGCCGGCTTTTCTCGCGCCACCCATACCGCCGAAGAATTCGAACAATTCGCCAAGCGTAGCCAGCACCGCTATTGCAATCAGCGTGTAGATAGAGAAAACTCCCTCCTGCCACCACGCAAACAGGCAGGTCAATATGACGATTAGCCAGTTGCCCGGCAGTGCGAAAAGCACAAGCACAAGGCAAAGAGCGTTCAGCAGAATCAGTAAGATTATCCAGAGATAGACCATTAGCTGATTCTAAAGTAAAAAAGCCAAAAGCAGAAGCAAATTCCTCTGTAACTGTCGCCAAAGCCAGGGCCGGATAATCCCTGTAAGACCAAAGCAAAATCCTGAGAACACAGTTTTAATAAAAAATGCTTGTTTTTAATGTGAAGATGGGCATAATGCTCAAAAGGCTTGCCAGACGCACTGTATTGCCCCTGGAGGCCCGGATAAAAGGCTGCGAATTGTAATCAGGACAGCCCTGAAAACAGAATAAAGGGATACGCACATAACAGTGTCGAACGAAACTATCCTGTTGGTAATAAAATTCAAGACAGGAGGGAGCCTCAGGTTCCTCTCACATGCTGAAACGGTCAAGCTTTTTCAGCGGGCCTGCGTTCGCGCCGGTATCGACATGCAATACAGCCGGGGTTTCAATCCTCGTCCGAGACTGTCCCTGCCCCTGCCCAGAACTGTCTCCGTTGCCTCGGATGATGATTTACTCTGTCTTCGGGTAAACCGTGACCCGAACGGGCCGCAGGTGGCGGATTACGAGTCACGAATCAAGGACAGGCTCTCCGGCCAATTACCGAAGGATTGTGTTTTGCTTTCAGTCGAGGCCGCGGAAGCAAATGTCTCTTATCAGCCTGACTCAGCTACATATATTTTTTCGGTAACGCCTGAATATATTAACGAGGAGCTAAAGGCTGTGATTGAGCGTTTGATCGCAAGTGAAAGTCTGAATCTGCAGCGCAGGGTGGATGCGATACATTCGAAATTAAAAAATGTAGACGTCAGGCCTTTCTTGAAATCAATTGAAACAGGTGATAAAACAATAATTGTTGAATGTAAAATCAGTTCGGCCGGTACGGTACGAGTTGACGAGATTCTAAAACTGCTGGAGCTGGAACAGGACAGGTTGACAGCGCCGGTTAGACGCACAAACGTGAAATGGAAGGTTAATTAATCGTGAATAGAGATAAGAGTTACGGGGGAAAGTAATGTCAAGAGAAATGCTTATAAATGTAGCTGAGACTGAGGAGTGCAGGGTTGCAGTCGTTGAGGCAGGTTCCCTCGAAGAGCTGTACGTGGAAAGAACGAGTATCGGCAGCCACGTCGGCAATGTGTATAAGGGAAAGGTGGCAAATATTGAAGCCGGGATACAGGCCGCTTTTATTGATTTTGGGATAGGTAGAAATGGTTTCCTTCACATCAGTGACCTGCACCCTCGGTATTTTTCCAGGTCTGGCGTTGGACGTGCCGACAACATCGGCCGGAGAAAATCCCTTAAGCAGAGGCCACCTATTCAGGATTGCCTTCGTAAGGGACAGGAGCTCGTTGTTCAGGTAACAAAGGAAGGGGTAAAGACAAAAGGGCCTACCCTTAGCACATATCTTGCTTTGCCCGGAAAGTACCTGGTTATGATGCCCTGGATGCAAAAGCACGGGATTTCACACAAGATTGAGGATGAGGATGAGAGAAAGAGACTGCGGCAGATTCTCGCCCAGAGTAAACCGCCCAAAGGTATAGGATTTATCGTCAGAACGGCAGGGCAGGGCTGCTCCAAAAGGGACATACAAAACGATTTGAAGTATCTCAAGCGCCTCTGGACCGCTATTGAAAAAAGGATAGACTCTGAGCGGGCCCCGGGCGAGCTTTACCAGGAATCGGACCTGGTTATCAGGACCATCAGGGATGTCTTTAACAGTAAGATAAGCAAAATTATATGCGATTCCGAAACCGTGGTTCGAAAAATCAGGGATTTTCTCTCCATTGCAACACCGCGTTTAAAGAGAAGGGCAACATATTATAATGGCAACGTACCGCTGTTTCACAAGTACCGAATTGAGGACGAGATTACTAAGATCCAGTCCCGCACAGTGGAGCTTAAAGCCGGTGGTTCAATCGTAATAGAGCAGACCGAGGCAATGGTCTCGATTGATGTCAATAGCGGCAGACACCGCAAGCCTAAAAGCGCCGAACAAACCGCTTACGAGACAAATATGGAGGCCGCTGCTGAAATTGCACGACAACTTAGACTCCGGGACCTGGGTGGACTCATAATCTGCGATTTTATTGATATGCAGAGTGAAAAACACCGCAGGGATGTGGAGAGGGTTTTTAGAACGGCCGCCAAAGCCGACCGCGCCCGTTCCAGAATACTGAGGATGAGTAGATTCGGTGTTCTCGAAATGACACGCCAGAGAATTCGCCCTTCCCTGCAGTCAAGCACATATCTGGCGTGCCCTCATTGTGCCGGTTCCGGTTTTGTCAAAAGCCATGAGTCGTTAGCTATTGAGGTTATTCGGCTGTTGAATCTTTCGGCATCGCAGGAACAGATAAAACGCATCGAGCTGTTTGTCTCGCCCGAAGTGGCGGACTATCTCCAGAATGCGAAGAGGGCGCTGATTGCCCAGATTGAGCAGCTTACCGAGAAGCAGATGATTATCCATTCGGCGCCGGATTATACCGGAGAAAAACACGAGTTGGTCTGTTATAATGAACGCGGTAGTGTCGTAAAGATATAGATATTTGGGTCGATTGAGAATTAAATATTCAATCGATAGAGGAGCTAATGACAAGTGGAATTCGACCTTGACTATGCACGGAAGGTAATCAAAGCGGAGGCCGAGGCCATAGCTTCTGTAACGCCGGTTGTAGATGACTCTTTTGCCGAGGCCGCCGGGATGATTTATAACTGCACAGGCTCCTGCATAGTAAGCGGCATCGGTAAAGCGGGCATCATCGGGCAGAAAATAAGCGCAACAATGGCTTCGACCGGCACGCCGAGCCATTTCCTTCATCCCGTCGAGGCCGTTCACGGCGACCTGGGCAGGCTGCGCAAAAACGATATAGTGATTGTTTTAAGCTACGGCGGCGAAACCGATGAGGTCACTCGCCTCATAAATCTCGTCAAGCAGTTGGAGATTAAACTTATAGCGATAACTGGCGACAGTGACTCAACTCTGAGCAGGCACGCCGACGTCGTCCTTTGTATGGGACAAATTAACGAGGCTTGTCCGCTTGGCGTCGCTCCCAGTGTTTCCACCGCTTGTATGCTGGCAATTGGCGATGCCATCGCCTTTACCGTTATGAAGGCACGTAATTTTAGCGTTGAAGATTACGCACGCTTTCATCCGGGAGGCTCTCTTGGCGCCAGGCTTATGACGGTTGAGCAGTCGATGATGTTCAGGCCGGGCGAAAAATTACCGCTCGCACAAGTCACTGACACGGTTAAGGAATTGCTTGAAAAAACCAGCGATGTAAAACGCCACGGTGCTGTTATGGTCGTTGATAAGGACGGCAGGCTGGCCGGTATAATCACCGATGCCGACCTCAGGCGTTTGGTGACACAACAGGGACAGCAGGCTTTCGGATTCAAAGCCGCTGACATTATGACTGCCGATTGCAAGAAAATAAGGGCCGATGCGCTCGCTGCGGAGGCGACGGCCATTTTCCACAAATATAGAATTGACGACCTGCCGGTTGTTGACGCAGACAACAGGCCGGTCGGCCTCATCGACGTACAGGACATTGTAACGATAAAAGTGGTCGGATAAATACAAAGGATTCTCGAGAACCGAGTATCTTTTTTAAAGATTAATATGTCGAATCTTGCAGACATAAAAATACTGGTGATGGACGTTGACGGTGTCTTGACCGATACCGCCATAATAATCAATGCCGACGGCAGCGAGAGCAAGGTTTTCAGCTCACTTGACGGCCACGGAATTCGAATGTGGCATAGGGCCGGACTCAAAGCCGCTTTCTTGAGCGGAAGGGAATCCGAGCCGACAGCACGCCGCGCACGCCAGCTTGGTATAGAGCATTGCATCCAGGATTGTCATAATAAACTGCACGCCCTGAAAGAGCTTGCTGAAAAACTCGGCCTTCAGGCAGAGGCAATCGCTTTCATTGGTGATGATTTAACGGACCTGCCCTCTATTCGCTACGCAGGCTTTGGCGTAGCTGTTGCCAACGCAGTTGATGAAGTTAAGCATTATGCCGATTACGTTACGACTCGTCCCGGCGGCAGGGGGGCTGTGCGGGAAGTAATCGAGTACATTCTGAAAAGTACCGGCAAATGGCAGCAGCTTGTGGCCGGATACTTGCCGCCTTCCCAACCGCCGTAAGGAATCTTTCAGGGCAACGTATGGCCAAATGAGGTTGTTATGGATAACTCTCGAAAATTCCGGGTATGGCTTATTTCGATGGGAGCTGTGCTTGCGGTATATCTGCTCTATAGCCTGATAAGCAAAACACCACGGATTGAAATTGATACGGATTTCACGGACACTTTTGCTGACGGCAATTCCGATGGATTCGGTGATAAAGTTGGAAAGATTGGAAAAATTGGGATTGGTAACGTCCAAAAGGCTGAATACATACACTTAAACGAGCAAAAGCAGGTTGACCGGGTATTGGGATTCGACAGGCTTTTCCATAAAACGGAAAATGAATATGAAGGTATAAAGCCGTATCTGAACATTTTTCGCCGCGATTTAGGATGTTACATTACGGCCGATAGAGCGGAAGTTCGGGTTGAGACCGTTCTCGGAAAACCAACACCGAAGGATGCCAAATTCAAAGGAAACGTCGTCGCACACATTGTGCCCGAAAATTCAAGTGATGTTAAGGAAGGCTTTCTATATCTCGATGATGTTACCTTTATCAGTGATACTTCACAATTTTTGACACCGGGGCCCGTCAAATACGTTTCACAGGATGTTCGGATGCTCGGCAGCGGCCTCGAGCTCATCTATAATGAACAGTTGCAGCGGATTGAGTTTCTTAGAGTGCTTGATCTGGATAGTGCCGGTCTAAAGAGTACGCAGTCACCTTTTTTCCCCACAGACAAGGCGAAGCCTCATAAACCGCCCGACCCTAACTCTAAGGTACAGCCCCGACAGCCGGAAAAAACGGTCGCTCCCGCGCAAAAAGAAGCTGAACGTTACAGGTGTGTATTTAGTAAGAATGTTGTTGTAGATAGTCCCGAGCAGTTGATTTTTGCCTCTGAGAAGCTCTCCGTTACCAACATCTTCAGGCCCGAAGACTCAGAAGGACAATCCGACAAAGCTGACCCGAACCGTGCCGATAAAGTTGCAATAACAGCCGCCGACGGCGCACCCAACACCGAAAACAAATTGGAACCAAACTCTCCCGATTCGCCGAACTCGCTGGTAATAGAAGAGAAGGAGCCTGTCGAAATCGTTGTTACCTGCGACAGAGGCCTGGTTATTACTCCGATGGACATTGCGCAAGCCGATACAAATTCTGCCCTGATTAGTTTGGAGCAGTTACTTACAACTGCACGCGAAAAGCTAAAACAATCGATCTGCACTATAGGCCGGTCCGTTTTCATTTCTCAGAGAATAGATTTTTCCGCCTCCACCCGTGATACTATTGCGACCGGTCCCTCGGAGCTTACATTTTACACGGATGACCTGGTTCGTACCGAACCCAACGCAACCGTCGTCCCGGTCAAAATATCCGCCCGGAGAAAGGCTCAGTTCCTGCCCTTGTCAAATCAGGCCCTTTTCGAAGGCGATTGTCAGTGCCGGATGCAGCGAGAGGATGCCAACAGCCTGCAGAAGTTTGCGCTTTCTGCACCGCTGCTTACCGTAGATTTATCAAGGGAAAAAGATAAACGCCCCTCTGCCTCCGCCGGTACTATTGAACATTTAGCTGCCATCGGCCCAACCGTAAGGCTTCAAAGCACAAAAACTGCCGGGGATAAATTGCTTGGTGGTTTCGAGCTCAAATGCGTTAAGTTTGAATATGATGCTAATGATGCTAATGGCCCGTTCTTTTTAGCTGCCGGGCCGGGAACAATAACAGTGGACAATTCCACTATCTCGGAGCCCAATTCTGATGCCGGCAGGTTCAGCTTGCGCAAGCGATGCTATGCAGTCGTGGAAAACTTTGACACCTTGAAATATCTTTTAGAGACTAATCAAATTATTGCAGAGGCCGAAGGCAGGGGGCTCATTGTCGACTACTTCCCTATTGTTGACGGTAAGGCCGACCAGCATGTTACGGTTACTGCCGGTCGCGTAGTGGCCAATCTCCTTGAAACTCCTGACAGCCGGACCGAGATTTCCACCCTTCTTGCCACGGGCGGCGTCACATACAATGAGAAGGATAAGGAATTTGCAGGCAGCAGATTATTCTACGATGCACTCAAGGCCGTCCTCACAGTCCGGGGTGATGCCTCTAATCCCTGTATTTACAATGGCACTCTTGTTGACCGGATTGAGTACGACTTGAAAACCGGCAACGTCAAATTTCAAATCGTCGGACCCGGTGTAATACAGAGAAAAAGATAGCGGTGATGAGAAACTAAACGCTAAGCTCTCTGTCAGGCACAGAGCTGTTGTAAATCGTCTATGCTTAATTCGCTCAGGTTTGCGACGATTTTTTCGGCCATAGACAGTTGCCCGGGATTGTAGGTGTTTGTTATCCCGACAGTGTGCATCCCGGCAGCGTTGCCGGCCTCCAGCCCCCAATGCGAATCTTCTATCACAACGCACTCGTTGGCAGCGATAGGATTTTGAACTCCTTTATTGAGTCTCTCTAATGCCAGCAGAAATCCTTCCGGGTCCGGCTTGCCTTTTGTTACCTGGTCGCCGGCAACTATCTCCGCAAAGAAATGGCCCAGCCCGGACTGTTCCAATATCAGTGCAATCTCTTCCAGAACCGCCCCCGAGCAAATTGCCATCGGGACCCCGTTGTCACTGAGCAGCTGCAGAAACTCCGGCACGCCCTCGAATATCGTGGCTTCGGTTGCTGCCAGTTCTTCGAAGACCCGGTTTTTTTGCCTTATAAGATTTTTAATTTGCTCGGAATCGAGCCCGATCTTGTTTTTATCGATAACGGACTTAAAGCAATCAAGGTCGGTAAAGCCCAGATACTCTTTGTAATAGACATCCTCTTTTATCTCTATGTTATACCGGGCCAATACATTATTAAAGGCCTGAAGGTGCAGAACCTCCGAATCCGTTATGACCCCGTCAAAATCGAATATGACCGCTCGCAACATAATATCCTGTTTCGTATTTAGCGAATTAGTCTTTTTTAAGAGTTCGAATATAGAAACTTGTTCCTTTTGATAATTCTATATATTCTTCGTCTAAGTAAGTAAACACTTTTCGCAAGTTTATGATCCTTTTTTTATATATTGGGTTTTCTTTATATTACTCGTGTCGCAGTGACTCAATCGGGTCCATGTTGGCAGCGCGATAGGCCGGATACAAGCCGAAAGTGATTCCAACCGCTGCACTGATACCGAAGGCCAAAACTAAGGAGCTACCCGTAATCACCGTGCGCATATGGCCAAAATGCGTTACCAAAAATGGTATAAGAGAACCCAGGACTATCCCCAGGATGCCCCCAACCAGTGTCAAAAGCAGGGTTTCAGAGAGGAACTGAACGATAATGTCGCGCTTCCTGGCGCCGAGGGCACGCCGGATGCCAATCTCACGTGTTCGCTCGCTGACAGTGGCCAGCATAATGTTCATAATTCCAATCCCACCGACCAAAAGTGAAATCGCAGCGATTGAGCCCAGAACGATACTGAAGATAAGCTTCGTACGTTTCGCCTGCCGCAACAGCTCCAGCGGTACAACTATACGGTAGTCCTTCTTATCTTTATGAAGACGCCCCAGCAAGGTATCCAGAATATCACGCGTCGGCAGCACCTGCTCGGTTGATTGAACCTTCACGGTGATCTTTTGCAGTTGTACTCTTTTTATGGTTTGGCTGCCTCCGCTAAAGCTGGCGCTCAGCTCGGTGAACCGGGACTTGGAGGTTGACAAAGGCAAATATATGCTGCCCGCAGCCCCACCGTCAGAACCTGCTGCCGCCGACATAGCACTGTCAAAACTATTCTTACGCCCCACCACAGGCGGTGTCCCGGCCACACCTACAACCCGGTAACAATTACCATGTATCCGAACATCTTTGCCTACCGGGTCCTCAAATCCAAACAGACCGCTAACGAGCTGCTCATCGACCACGCATACACTCTGCTGCTGATGCAGATCAATACTGCTCAAAAACCGCCCATGGACCACGTGAACAGGCGAAACCTCCGTGTACCAGGGAACAGTACCTACGATTTTTATCGCCACCTTGCGTCTAAGATATCGTGCTTCCTGGTCTATCTCTCGAATGGGTACGACGACCTCGACATTGGGTATGGTGTTGCGAATTGATTCGGCGTCCTTATAGCTCAGGCCGTAGCTGCGCATTTGCTGCGTATCACCGGTGTCGGCTCGCTCCTCGGGGGGCTCAACCGTCTCGATGAGCAAATTTGTGCTGCCAAGTCGCGCTATAGCTTCCTGTGCCTCCTGGCTGGCCCCTTCGCCTATCGCCAGCATGGCAATCACCGAACAAACGCCGAAAATTATACCTAATGTGGTCAGCGCTGACCGCAGCCGGTGCATCCAAAGGCTCTTGATGCCTAATTTAACCGTCCTTTTAACGCCAAAAAAATGCATAATAACTAACGCTTGTGGTTATACTCCTGCCGTTCGATTCGCCCGTCAAGAAGATGTACGGACCTCTCGGTCCTTGCAGCGACACGATCATCATGTGTTACAATAATCAGCGTTGTGCCCCGCTTATGTAAATCACCGAGGATGTTCAGAATGTCGACGCCACTTTCCGAATCAAGATTGCCGGTCGGCTCGTCAGCCAGAATAATCAGGGGCTTATTTGCCAATGCCCTGGCAATTGCCACCCGCTGCTGCTGCCCGCCGCTTAGTTCTGAAGGACGATGCTTAATCCTGTCACCAAGCCCTACCATCGCGGCTAACTCCTTCGCACGTTCAGTGCTGTCATGTTCGGATAAGCCCTTGTAGAACATCGGCACTTCAATATTTTCTATCACGTTAAGCTGGGCGATGAGATTATACGACTGAAAAACAAATCCGATCCGAGAGCCGCGTATTTTCGACAGCTCGTCATCGTCAAGCTTTGATACATCCTCACCACCAATTTGATAAGTCCCGCTCGTCGGCCTGTCCAGACACCCCAAAACATTAAGCAGTGTCGACTTGCCCGAACCGCTTGGGCCCATAATCGCTACGTACTCGCCCTGCTCAATGCTCAAATCCAGGCCGCGCAGGGCAAAAAGTTCAAGGGAGCCGAGTTGATACGCCTTGCACAAATTCTCGATAGCAACTATACTCATACCGCCGCCACACAATACCCTCGGATAAACTCTAATGCGACCAAAGCAGCCCTTTCTCCTATTCCTTTGCTGTCTCTTCTGGTGCAGACCATTTCGGCGGATTAAGCAGCACTTTCTCGCCCTCGGTTAAACCACTTTTTATCTCAACAAAATTTTCGTTGAACAGCCCCGTTTCAACCTCGCGCTTCTCCACAGGGCTTCCCATAACATAGCAGACCTTTTTCTCCTCCACCGTGGTGACCGACTGTATCGGCACGTAAAGAATATCATGCAGGTCGTTAATAATCACTTCGACGTCTGCGGTCATACCGGTCTTGAGGGCGTCGTGTGTTCCTTCAATGCTCACATCCGTCAGGTAGACTTTAAGGTCCGGATTCAGAAAGTCCGTCTGATCGGCTAATGGTGCCTTTTTCAGCACCTTGCCCGTAAAAGTCTTGTCCGTAAATGCCGCAACGGTTATCTTGGCCGGTTGGTTCGGCTCAATTTTATCGATCCATGTTTCGTGGACCTTGATCTCGACCTTCATTTCGGACGAATCTGGTATCGTTATAATCTTATAGCCTTCGGGTACTTCCGCTCCCTGCTCAATTTTCACCCTGCTCCACCTTTCCGTGCTCGACCAGTAGACCACCTGGCCCATTGCAGGCGCCTTAATCACGCAGGCCTCAATCTGGCTGTGCAGTTTTTCCAAACGCTGCTGCTGCAATTCATACGTGGCTCTCGCGCTCACAAGCTTCGCCTCAGCCTGGGCCAGTTTTGAACGGGCACTGGCCTGAACTCGCTCTAATTCCCGTTTTGCCTCATTATAGTCGCTCTGCAATTGCTCAACCTGTTTTGGAAAATCGTAACGCCTGAATAAGTCTAAAGCGATCTCGGCCTGGTCTCTTTTTATCGTCAGGCTTTGGACCTCCAGCCTGTCCGCCAGCAGCTCGGTTTCAGACACATATTCTTTCAAGCGGAGCTTTTCCGACCAGTCCAGCTTACCGGATGCTCGTTCGAGGTTGCTTTTAGCCAGAGCGATATTGTCCTGTAATTCTTTGAACTTCTGCGAACCCTCGCCGCCGGAATTATGGTCCTCAATCTCCTTAAGAAGCGAGGCCGTATCAATCCGTGAATTCGGGTCCGCATTAACTTCATCGATCGCCTTTTGCGCAACAATCTCACCGATATATTTCTGAAAGTCCATCAAAGCAAACCTTACTTTCAAATCAGCCGCTGTGATATCACTTTCATTTTGTTTTACCTGAATAAGATACGACTCATTTGCATCGGCAAAGGCGGCCTTGGCACCGGCAAGTTCAATTTTCCGCTGTGCGAGCTGTTCCTTCAAAGTCGAAGCATCCAGCTCTACCAATACTTTGCCCTTATTTACATCTTCTGCCGTTATTGTAGTGCCTTCAGGCACAATGTTGACTATAGTCGCTCGCCCTTCCACATTAGACTTGATATCTTCTGATTTAATTGCCTTGATGCTGCCGGATTCGGTCACGCTGATAGTCAAATCACCGCGCTTTACTGTAAACAGCCCGGTACTCGGATTTGAATCTTCAGGGCCGCCCGCCCTTTGACGCAAAAATCCAAACACAACTATAGCGACAACCACAGCCAGGGAAATTAAAATCAGAAGAAATCGCCTGGCTAATCCTGATTTGCCGGCCACTTTGTTACCTTGCCTTTCTACGCTTTTTATTTTCATCATATTACCGCCCTCCATGCGGAAACACTCTTGCATGATTTAATTCCCAATATACCAGAATTCCGTTGAGATTTCAACTGTTTTTTGGCCTTTTCAACCAACTGTTCGTTACAAAAAGCTCCGATAAAAAAGAATTTACTCCGGGAATGGTCGTGGCACAGCCATTTTAGCCATCTGAGATATGACATGGCGGAAATACCTGACCACCTTGTTATTAATCTGGGTGAGCTTGGATCTAAGCGTTCATAATATAATTTCAAGTCTCGTATTGAGTGAATTAGTTAATTTGTTAATTAGCGAATTAGTCTTTTTTAAGACTTCGAATATAGGAACTTATTCCCTTTGATAATCCTTCATATTCTTCATCCAGATAAGTAAACACTTTTTTGTCAATATACTTCAGCCCTGAAGCTACTCTAAGGTGACTTCTTGTTTCCTCGCATTCACCACGTGATGTATAAAGAACTCTTGTTTTATCAGCAAAATAATATCTGCCGTGCGCTTCCGCAATATTTGCTATAATCGAATTAGCTGAATCTCTCATTTGCTTGGACAAGCCGTATTTTTCTTCCTTTGGAAATCCTGCTGTTATTTTGTAGATTTCCAGTAAAAGTGCATACCCCTTTTTCCATATATTCAGCTCATAAAACCCTTTTGCCATCTCCTTAATCTCTAATCCACTAATTCTCTAATCCACTAATTCTCTAATTGGTCCGACGAGTGTTGCATAATCTGTGAATGTTGATTTGTCCCCCAAGCAAATCGACTCTGTAAGTGCCCTAAT
>JAOUFU010000465.1 GCA_029858035.1 Phycisphaerae bacterium | reverse complement strand
GAGGTGCTGGAAGGTGGCGGAGATGTCGAAAATCTGGATATCACCGCGAAAAAGTTCCTCGAATATGTGAAGAAGTTCTAAAGTGAAAACAGGATTGTGACTTGACAACATCAAATGGTTTTTCGCCTCATTTTTCATTTGTAGGTGGCAGGCAGTGTGTAAGAGGTGTATAATATCACCGGTCCGGGAAAGAAAAAGAACGGCCGATTTTTTTGAAAAATAGTTTTGTAATTTTGCATGGAGTGAAAATGGTTGTAAATCTCAACGCTTCTGAAATATTCGAAATAGCTGTACAAATCGAACGCAATGGTGCCAAATTTTATCGCAGGGCGGCTGAATTATTCGATGATTCGCGCATTCGCAATTTGTTTCTTCGATTGGTCGATTGGGAAATAGCACACGAACAGGTATTCGCAGATATGCGAAATGAGCTTATTGCACAGGGACCGGAGCTGAGCACTTACGAGACTGAGAGCGATGTAATCTTTGATGCTCAATCGATGGCCGGCCTTGCTGTCTTCGGAAACAGCTTGGGACCGTCTGTAGAGCTGACCGGAAAAGAGAGCATAACAGATATTCTCAAAATTGCTATCGAGAAAGAGAAGGATTCCATCATCTTCTACACCGGTTTGAAGGATTTTGTTCCTGCTGAGCCCGGTAAGGATAAAATCGCTGATATTATTAAAGAGGAGATGCACCACGTTCGTATACTCAATCAATCGCTTCAGATGCAGTAGATTCGTCGGATGCGGTGATTTTTTCTTAGCTGCGCCAGGGGCGCTGTCTGTTCATTTTTCCTGACAGGATGTTCCTGGCAATGATTACATCCTCTCTCACCTGGAAGTCGAACATTCCTGCACAGATAAAATCGGCGCCATTTTCGTAGGCATATTTGAAACCGTCCCTGGGATGGATTGCCCCTGCGGCCATGACCTTATAAGCGATCCACGGCTTTTTGACGTTTTTCATAAATTCGATGGTTTTTTCCGGGGTCTGTGACCAGATATTATCGTTCTCAGGTTCTCTTTTCGCAGACCAGTAATTGTGACTGTGTAAAGTCTTCATATAGAAGTCTGGATTTAGCCCGGCCTTTTCACATGCAATGGGCACTTCCACACTGTGGCCGGCGACACCGGCGATTACTTTATTTTGTTTAATGAAGTCAACGGCCTTTCCGAGAAGGTCAACTTGGCCGTCCTTGACGAAACTGTCTGCGACACCGCCGTGTACGTAAGCTCCGATGGCTCCATTGTCGATAGCTTTTTTTGCTTCGGAAGTCAGGTCATTTTCTTTTATTTTAATCTGCGCGATCCACTGTATTCGGCCGCCTCTTTCATTCCAGTATTTCCTGAGCAATCCGATGCAGTGGTCATCAAGTCTCAGTATGGCGGTGTTTATTCCGGTCTCTTCACATATCTCGAGAGTTTCCATCACTTTTTCATCGGTGAAATAATTTCTTAACAGGGAAGATACATAGACCAGGTCTCTGCTGTGAGCGAAAGTGCTGATTAGATTACCACCACAAATCAATCTGGTAATTTTAACGTTGCCAATCTTGCCCATGGGAAGGTCGTTCGCAGAACTCTCTTGTGGTGGGGAAGTAGATTTTTTTGTCTGGTTAGCCAATAACGCTTTCTCTTCAAGGCTTAAACCAAAGGCGGCGGTTGTGGATGTGATAAGGGATTTCTTAAGAAAGCTGCGGCGATTCAGGATTTTTCCCATGATGTACCTCATCTTTTACTTACTTGAACCGGTTACTCTAAGCGTGATTATTATACATATTTTTTTTATCTCTGTCGAGTCTGTTAAAGAACGACAAAATTTATATGGTATATGGTGATGGTCGGTTACGTTGATGTTTTTTACTTGCCTTGGGCCTGGATTGTACGCTCCATCACGCCGTAGTAGTTGCCGCTGAGGTAATGTAACGTGTGAAATTTTTCCGGAATCCATTTGCCGTCAAACATCTCTGTATCTGCTTCCGCCCGCAGAACCTCGCAGACCAGCAAATCGTGCGATTGCATCTTAAATATCTCCACGACCCGGCATTCCAGATGGGCGGCGCATTGCTCTATCAGTGGGGGGGCAACAATCTTGGCGGGAACCGCTGTCAGGCCGCTCTCTTTGAACTTGTCAATGTCCTTGCCGGTGATGGTACCCACAAAGTGTGTTTGTTCGAGCAGTTCTTCGCCCGGAACGTTGATAACCAGCTCGTTACTTTGCTTTATCAAATCATAAGAATACCTGATATGGCTTATGGCCAGCACGATAAGGCAGGGATCGGCACTGTTTACGGGTGTCTGCCAGCTAAAGGTCATCACATTCGGATTTGCCAGTGTACCGGATGTTACAAGGACGACACAGCCAGGCTCAACCAGCCATTTCGCTTTATTTAACTTCACTTCGCTTTTCATTGATAGTTCCCTTGGCATTATTCTATATGGTGATTTTTTTGAATTCGCATATATTTAGCGATTCAATTATTGCAGATATGTGTGGTGCCGGTCAAAGATTTTACGAAAGAAAAAGACAGTTTGTTTTTGAAAAGAAGTAAGATTGAGATTTAATGGGGGAAATAAGTCGTTCAAGGTTTATTGAAAGCAGCTTAGTATCTCAGGAAGCGTATCTCGTGACAAATTTCTGCCCCGGTTGCCTTCTCATAGCCCCCCAAAATCCCCAAAAGTCAAAACATATTTTCTCCACCCGAGGGACGAGTTTCGACTTTTCCCGCTGGCGTTTATATATCTTTTAATTTGTCTGATGGCCGTATGGTATGTAAATGTGAGTTTAACGCTCAAAGACGGGCAATCGTAAAAGTGAGCAAAATTACGGGTAAACAGGAATTTTCTGGATAAAAATGAAATTAATTGTTAAAACAATACGCCTTGTAAACCGAAAGAATAACATAATGGCACCAGGTAAACTGAATATCTACAAACGGCCTAAACTTGAAAGGCCCCGGATGTTATTGGGCTTTTCCGGGTGGATGGACGGAGGCAACGTCTCGACGGGAACGATAGAGTGCCTTATGGTCAAGATGAGGGCGCAGCGATTTGCGGAGATCGAGCCAGAGGGCTTCTATATTTACAGCTTTCCTGGTTCGATGGAAATAACGGCACTGTTTCGGCCGCACACGAAGATAAAGGACGGGCTGATTGAATCATATCAGAGGCCGATAGACGCGTTTTTCTACAGCAGCGAACACAATCTCATACTGTTTTCGGGCAAGGAGCCGCATCTGCAGTGGGAGGAATTCGCCGACTGTATCTTCTCAGTGTGTACCGAATTCGACGTCAAAGAGATATACTTCATCGGCAGCGTCGCAGGATTAGTGCCCCACTCTCGCGAACCACGAATCCACTGTACGGTTTCGGACGCAAATTTTAAACAGACCCTCGAGCAGTACGGTGTAAAATTCACAGACTACGAAGGGCCGGCCAGTATCATTACATACCTGTCAGTCAACGCAAACAACTACGGCTTGAGTATGGCAACCCTGGTGGCAATGATTCCCGCTTATGTTCAGGGCCGGAATCCCAAATGTATCGAGGCAATGACAAGACGGCTGATGGGTATCCTGGGGGTGCAAATCGACCTTGATGACCTAAGGGCAATCAGCGATGGGTTCGAAAAGAAATTAAACGATATCGTTCAGGAGCAGCCTGAATTGGCCAACAAC
>JAOUFU010000464.1 GCA_029858035.1 Phycisphaerae bacterium | reverse complement strand
GAATTTGCGATTAAAAAAATTCTAAATCTGCAAAATCTGTGGTTGCAAAAGGCTGATTGGCTTGTATAATTACCTTTATGAACGAAATTCGTACAACTTGTCCGCCAGACGTAAGGCGGATAAATTATCACTTCGAAGGCCTTCTCGGCCTTAGCCTGCTCCTGCGCCGTCTGGCGCAATAAACTCTCTACCTAAAAATCTCATATATTTTATTTTGAACCACGGATCGCACCGATTTGGCTGTTTTTTTTATTCGTGTTTAGTCCGTGCTAATCCGCGAAATTTTATGCCACAGGTACCGCGATTAAACAGATAAATTCGTGGCAATTTAACGCCAATTGGAGCATAATCAGCCACTACTGGCTAAAAATTTGGAGAAAAAAATATGGCTAAAGAAAAAATAATAATTTTCGATACGACGTTACGTGACGGCGAGCAGGCCGCAGGGACCCGCCTGGGCGCAAGAGAAAAGCTCGAAATCGCCCGCCAACTGGCCCGGCTGAAAGTCGACGTCATTGAAGCCGGTTTCCCAGCCTCCTCGCCGGAAGATTTCGAGGCCGTCCGCTTGATTTCTGAGCAGATTGAAGGCCCCGTCATCTGCGGCCTGACCCGAGCGATAGAACAGGACATTGAGACCTGCCAAAAAGCGATGGCCAAGGCCAAACGCTTCCGCATCCATACGGGTATCGGCGTCTCCGAGATCCACATCGCGGGAAAATTCGCAGATGACAAGTACGGCAAGACGATGGGCCAAAAGCAGGCGACCATCCTCAAGATGGCCGTCGAGGCGGTCAAACACACGGCCAAATACACCGACGACATCGAATTCTACGCCGAAGATTCCGGCCGGGCCGACCGCGCCTTTCTTTATGAGATTCTCGAGGCCGTGATTGATGCCGGCGCCACCACCGTCAACATCCCCGATACGACCGGCTATTCCATACCGGAACAGTATGGCGCCCTTATCCGCGACATACGGGCCAACGTGCCGAATATTGACAAAGCGGTAATCAGCGTGCACTGTCACGACGATTTGGGAATGGCGGTGGCCAATTCGCTGGCCGGCGTCAAGAACGGCGCAAGGCAGATAGAAGGGACAATAAACGGCGTGGGTGAACGGGCCGGCAACGCGGCCATCGAAGAGGCAGTCATGGCAATCCATACCCGCCGGGATTTCTTCGAAGAAGTGGAAACCGGCATCAACACCCGTGAGTTCTATCGTACTTCACATATGGTCGCGGATTTGCTCGGTATGCCGGTCCCGGCCAATAAGGCGATTGTGGGGCGCAATGCTTTTGCCCACAGCTCCGGGATTCACGTGGATGGATTTTTGAAGAAGCGTGAGACGTATGAGATTATGCGTCCTGAGAGTATCGGGCTGGCGGAAAGTCGTGTTGTTCTGACGGCGCGGACGGGACGGCACGGGCTTCGACATCGGTTGAAAGATATGGGATACACATTGAGTAAAGAAGAGCTGGACAAAACATACGAGCGATTTCTGGCCGTCGCCGACAAGAAAAAAGAGGTCTTCAACGAGGATCTTGCCGCCATCATCAGCGATGAGATTCACCTGATAGAGCAGACGTACGAACTGCTGCACCTGCACGTTGTAATTGATACCGACACCGCGCCGAAAGCAAGTGTAAAAGTGAGGTTCGCCGACAAAACAATACAGGCTGATGCCACAGGGGACGGGCCGGTCGATGCAGCTTACGAAGCCATACGTGAAGCGACCGGGCAATCGCCGAAGCTGGAGAGTTACTCGATAAGGGCCGTGACCGGCGGTAAAGAGGCGCTCGGCGAAGCCACCGTTCGGATCAGTGAAGACGGGCGAAGTTTTGTCGGCCGAGGTATCTCCACCGATATTATTGAGGCTAGTGCCCGTGCCTATATCGATGCCATCAATAGAATGGTTGCGGCACAGGAAAAAGGCGAGCAGCCAAAAGAAAAACCGGAAGTATAAGGAAAATTAAATATCAAAAATCAAAATGCAAAATTGTGGAGGCCCTTCGGGCAATGTTTTAATAAGATTCCTCGGCTCGGCTGCGCCTCACTCGGAATGACCATAGGAGATAAATGATGGGAATGACCCCGTACCAAATTAGATTAGGCTTACGCCTAAATGGTACGGGGCAAGGCCCCCAATAAGGCAGGTAGGGGCAGGCAATACAGAAACGAAGACAGATGATTAACAGGAACAAATAATTATGAGTATGACTATTACTGAGAAGATATTGGCGCGGGCGGCGGGGAAGGAAACGGTTTCGCCGGGGGAGTTGATTAATGCGAATGTAGATATCGTTTTGTTTATTGATGTTACCGGGCCGCCGGCCGCTTCGATGTTGGCTGAGAAGGGAATGGATAAGGTGTTCGACAAGGAAAAGATAGTCGTGACGCCTGACCATTTTCAGCCGGCCAAGGACATTAAGAGCGCCGAGCTTCATAAACGGCTCGATGAGTGGGCGAGGCGGCACAAGATAAAGTATTATTACAAAATAGGAAAGGCCGGGGTTTGCCATGCGCTTTTGCCTGAGCAGGGCCATATTCGGCCGGGCGAGGTAATCATCGGGCCTGACTCGCATACGTGCACTTACGGGGCGTTCGGGGCGTTCAGCACGGGTGTGGGGTCGACGGACCTGGCGGCTGCGATAGCGACAGGCGAGCTTTGGTTTAAGGTGCCGGCGTCGATGAAATTTATACTCAATGGCTCGCTTGGGCCGGGAGTTTATAGTAAGGATGTTATACTGGCGGTGATTGCCAGGATTGGGGTGGACGGAGCGCTTTATAAGACGATGGAGTTTGTCGGGCCGGCACTGGCGGAGATGTCGATGGAGGCGAGGATGACGATGACTAATATGGCCATCGAGGCGGGAGGCAAAAACGGTGTAATCGGATTCGATGAGATAACGAAGCAGTATCTTGACGAGCATTTGAAAGAGAAGACCGATTATACTGTGTATGAATCCGATGAGGATGCCGAGTATGTACAAACAGAAGAATTCGACTGCTCGGCGATTGAGCCGATGGTTGCGCTGCCACACCTGCCCAGCGGCGGTGTCCCCATCGGCGAATGCGCGGGCAAGGCGATGGACCAGGCCTATATCGGGAGCTGTACGAACGGGCGAATCGAGGACCTTAGAATAGCGGCGAAAATAATGAAGGGAAAACAGGTCGCCATTCGCACAATAGTTGTTCCGGCTACGCCGACTATCTGGAAGCAGGCGAAAGACGAAGGGCTGTTCGATATATTCTACGAGGCAGGATGCGTGATAGCAGCGCCGACGTGCGGAGCGTGCCTTGGCGGATTTATGGGTATATTAGCTGCAGGTGAGAAGTGCGTTAGTACGACCAACAGGAACTTCGTCGGCCGAATGGGACATCCGGAAAGTGAAGTATATCTGGCCAGTCCGGCAACGGCGGCGGCGAGCGCCATAGAAGGAAAGTTAACAGACCCGAGGAAGCAACTTTAGTAAATTAAATATCAAAAATTAAAATGCAAAATGAGAAAGAACAATTGTGACAAAGTCCTTATTCAAGAAGATCAGGAAGCATAAAAAAATTATCTTATTGATAATCTGTACTTTCCAAAAAGAATAATGCTAAGCAACGAGCTTTAGCAGTTTATAAAACTGTTTATGAATTTTGTTAATTTCATGGCTTTTATCAGAACTAACAAAAAATGT
>JAOUFU010000463.1 GCA_029858035.1 Phycisphaerae bacterium | reverse complement strand
CCTCAAGGCCGGGTATGTTGTCGACTGTCTTGGGATCAATCTCGCCTGTTTCTTTATTGATTGCAAAGAGCACCGTGCACTTGAAGCCGTGGTGGACAGCCAGGATTTTGGCAAGCTGGGGCATCGAGTCCTCCGAACGGTATTCCTCGTCGCCGGTCACAAAAACAATGTGCTTGCCCCTGCCCAAACCTTCCTTGCCCTCGAAAACCACCCAGGGATCGTCGGCCTTCGCAAAACTATTTAATGTACAGACTAATGCCGCCAATACAAATAACCAAAGTCCTGTTGCGTTTTTTACTCGGTCCATAACCGCCTCCTTTCATCATAAATTAATTTTAACAGTTGACTTCCTAATACCAGCGATAATATAACACATCCTGATTTATCACGCAACCATGCTTTTCCTGCATAATCTAACCGAAGATTATGTGCCTGTCAGGGGCTTGCCTGAGCGCATCTGATTTGGTACTATCGTCACCAGAAGAAATTGTCCGGACGGAATTAATTGAATTCCCAGGACATTCCTGCTATTATGGCAAAGTTAAAGTTTAGCAGCGTAGCTAAACCAAGGTCAATCAGGAAATATTGGTTCGGTACCCTGCTTCGCGGGAACCTAATAAGGAGAAAGAAATTGCTTAAGATAGGAATTGCTGGTTTAGGCTTTATGGGGCAAATGCACTACCGGTGCTGGAAGGCACGGGTCGATGCACAGATTGTAGCCATTTGCGATACAAACAAGAACATCGTCGAAGATTGCAAAAAAACGGTCGGAAATATCGAAGGAGCGGAAAACGCTATCGATTTTACCGACATCAATATCTATCATGACTTCGCCAAGATGCTGGAAGAAGAGCAACTGGATGCCATTTCGCTGACGCTGCCGACATATCTTCATGCCAAACACACGATACAGGCGCTGGAGGCCGGTGTGAACGTACTGTGCGAAAAACCCATGGGCCTCAATGTAGCTGAGTGCGACAGTATGATTGCCGCCGCCAAGTCCAGCAGAAAGGTGCTGCAAATCGGACACTGTGTGCGTTTCTGGCCGGAGTATGCCAAGGTAAAGGAGATTATAGAGGGCGGTGAGTATGGAAAGGTGATTGCTGCAACTTTTCAAAGATTATCTGCCACACCAACGTGGAGCTATGAGAACTGGATAATGAACGAGCAGCGAAGCGGCGGTGTAGTGCTGGATTTGCATATCCACGATACTGATTTCGTGCAATATGTATTTGGAATACCGCGGGCAGTCTCAAGTTTTGGCGGCAAGGATAGTTCCGGCAGACTCGGACACGTTGTCTCGCAATATCTATATGACAATGATAGTGTGATTACCGCCGAGGGAGGATGGGCGTTGATGCCAGGATTCGGTTTTGAGATGAGCTTCAATATCGTGCAGGAAAAGGCAACGATTGTTTACGACTGCACTCGGGAGCCGGCTTTCAAGGTGTGCCCCGCCGAGGGTGAGGCATTTACGCCGGATGTACAGCAGGGAGACGGTTATATACTACAAATCGACCATTTTGTAAAAGCACTGAATGGAGAAGACGTACCAACCATTACGACACTGGATGCGTCCCGCGACTCAGTAAGAATAGTAGAGGCAGAAAAAGAATCTATAAGAACAGGTAAAGTCGTCTCACTTGAGTAAGGGAAGATAAAATCCTGGAACTTACTATAAGGTAGGAAAATATTTTACGGAGATTACTATGCGTAAATGTAACGATTGGCCCGTATCGGTTTGTAGCTGGTCACTGAAGCAGGATGTAAACAAGTTGGCCGAGTCTATGGAAAAACTGGACATTGGATATGTGAATCTGGCGGTCAGGCCGGCGCTGCAGGAAGGTGGAAGCAAATTTTTAGAGGCCGTTACCGAACAGAACTGGACGATAAGCAGCACCATGATAGATTTTCCATACGAGGATTACTCAACCCTGGATAGTATTAAGAAGACCGGCGGAATCGGCCCGGACAAATCCTGGGAAGAAAATCACGAGCTGGCTTTGGGAGCTATCACTGTGACTGCACAATTAGGCGCAAAGTACATACTGATGCACGCCGGATTTATTGACCATACGCAGCCTGAATACGCCAAAAAGTTTTACGACCGCGTACGTCTCTTAGCTGATGCTGCGGCGGAAAAGAACGTAAAGTTTCTTATGGAGACCGGGCAGGAGACGGCCGAAGAGCTAAAACATTTCCTCGAAGAGATGGACCATCCGGCCCTCAGAGTGAACTTCGATCCCGCGAATATGATTCTTTATGACAAGGGTAATCCACTTGAAGCGGTAAAAGTATTGGCGCCGTGGATAAGGCACATCCATATCAAGGATGCAGTGCGGACAAAAACACCCGGGACGTGGGGCTTAGAAGTGCCCTGGGGCGAAGGCGAAGTGAACACAGATGCCTTCCTAAGCACCTTGAACAAGATAGGCTTTAACGGTGCGCTGGCTATCGAACGTGAAGCCGGGGACGATAGATTTGGTGATATTAAAAAAGCAGCGGAGAAGCTGAGCGCTTTCAAGGGCTGAAAAGCCAATGCGTCATAAACAATCTTTGACAGTTTACGCTTTTCCAACAACGACATAGGTACTGTAAATATGGAGCCGGCAAAAGTTGCTTTAAGTTTTGGTGCGCATCCGGATGATGCGGAGTTTTTCTGTGCGGGCACACTGGCTCTATTGCATCAAAAGGGATGGCAGATTCACATTTCAACGATGACCCCGGGCGACTGCGGGACGATTGAATATACACGTGAAGAGATTAGTAAAATACGCAGGGCCGAAGCTACAAAGGCAGCAGCTATTCTTGACGGCCAATATCACTGTCTTGAAAGCGATGATATCTTTATCATGTACGACCGGCCGACTTTGCTTAAGTCCATTGAGCTGGTTAGGAAATTAAAGCCTGCTATTGTGTTCGCACTATCTCCGGAAGACTATATGATCGACCACACAACAGCGGGTAAATTGGCTATGACAGCGTGTTTTGCAGGTGGAGTACGAAATATTGAAATAGAAGGCGTAGAGTCATTTGAACCGGTTCCTTATCTTTATTATATGGACCCGGCGGAAGGTAAGGACACCTTCGGCAAGCCAGTCAAGCCCCAAATGGCTGTGGATATAAGCTCAACCTTTGAGACCAAAGAAAAAATGCTCTGCTGTCACGAAAGTCAGAGAAACTGGCTAAAAGCACACCACAATATGGACGAGTATGTCGAATCTATGAAAAGGTGGTCCATGTCGAGGGGAAGTATGATAGGCACGCAGTATGCAGAAGGTTTCCGACAACATCTGGGACATGCCTATCCCCAGGATAACATACTAAAAAAAGAACTGGTGGAATTGGTTCACTTTGTTTGAGGAGAGGCCAATCATGGCACGGAAATTAAGTATATTGGCGCCGGAATGGTGGGATTATACAACTCTCGATGACGAGATTCTAAACGAAGCAGCCAGACTCACTCCAGAAGACATGCTCGACCTGTCGCGGGAAGGTTTCCATGTATTCTTCTATGATACGCTGGAGGATTTTTATCTGGCAGAGGCCCTGGAGTATATCCAGGCCTGGCGGCAGGCGACGGCGGATAATCCCGTTGGGATTTGCGGGCCGATTGGTCCCACAGAACAATTACCATTGGTGGCAAGATTGGTCAATGAACTCGAACTGGACCTGAAAAATGCACAC
>JAOUFU010000462.1 GCA_029858035.1 Phycisphaerae bacterium | reverse complement strand
ACTGACCGGCTCGGCCCCGGGCGCAATGGCAAGCAATGTAATGAGCTATATTGCCAAAGCCGACACCGCCTATTCGGTTTCCCTGACAACCGTTTCCACTTTGCTGTGTCCGTTATTGACGCCTGGCCTGACTCTTCTACTGGCCGGTTCCTTATTAGAAGTCAAATTCTTGAAAATGATGCTATTCGTCACAATGACGGTGGTGGTTCCTTTGTTATTAGGCTTTGGTGTCAGGCATTACTTTAGAGAAAAGATCGAAAAGGTTGTTGCCATATTCCCCGCTATATCGGTTACCTTTATCATTTTTATCTGCTCTCTGGTGATAGCGTTAAACAAGGGTCGTCTAATGATGATTACCGGCCCGATTTTAGCAGCCGGCCTGATATTAAATATTTATGGAATGTTGGCCGGCTACGGTGTAGGCTCGCTTTTTCGAATGGCCAAAAGAAGAAGGCGGACTTTATCGATTGAAATCGGAATGCAGAATGCCGGCCTGGGAGTAATTTTGGCATTGAAACATTTTAACGAAAGAACGGCAATACCCGCGGCCATTTTCGTCTTTATTTGCATTATTACAGCCTCTATAATGGCCGAGGTCTGGCAAAAAAGACAGGTAATAGAATGAAAAATATATCGTCTGCTGGATTCTTGCATCTCAACGGACAAACAGCTAAAATATGTATCGTTTTTCGTTTTTACAGATTGATTCTTTTATAGTTTTTCAGGAGCAGCTATGTCAGGTCATTCACACTGGGCGGGAATAAAATACAAAAAGGCCGCCGTCGACGCCAAACGCGGCAAGGCATGGAGCAAAGTAGCTCGAATGATAATCGTTGCCGCAAAGGCCGGCGGCGGCGACCCGTCTGCTAATTTGACACTTCGATATGCAATCGACAAGGCCAAAGCCGCGAATATGCCAAAGGATACGATTGAAAAGGCAATCAAAAAAGGCACCGGCGAGATAGAAGGTGTCAGCTACGAAGAGGTCCTATACGAAGGTTATGGGCCGGCTGGTGTGGCAATAATGGTCGAAGCGCTAACGGACAACCGCAATCGTACAACCCCTGAAGTTAAGAGAATATTCGAAAAGCACGGCGGCTCGTTAGGTGCGACCGGATGCGTTAACTGGATGTTCACTAAGAAAGGACTAATCACTGTCAATAATAACGAGACCGACGAAGACCAGCTTTTTGAAATCGCCCTTAACGCCGGCGCTGACGACATGCAAAACACGGGGGATGTTTACGAAATAACATGCGACCCGGCCGCTTACGAAAAGCTAAAAGAAACCCTCAAGGAAAAAGAGATAACAACTCAGGTAGCTGAAATTTCGATGGTTCCGCAAAATACTGTGCCCGTTAGTGATGCAGCAGCCGCTAAAAAAATAATCTCTCTCATGGAAGCCTTTGAAGACCACGAAGACGTTCAAAACACATACGCCAACTTTGACATCCCTGACGAGGTATTGAGCGAAATAGCCGGCAAGTAACGTGTAGGATCCAATGAACTATTCTGCATGTTTCTATACTTAACGGCCCGGGAAGTAGTTACAATTCAAAGATATTAATCAACTCTTTTCGCAGTTTGCGGTAAGCCCTGACCAGAAGCGATTCTATTGAAGATTGTGACCACCCCGTCCTGCTGGAAATCTCCGCATGGCTGAGCCCTTCGAGCTTGTGAAGGATCACAGCTATTCGCTGGCGTTGGCTTAGTTCCTGGATGGCCTTGTGGACAACGCCTATGATCTCCGCTCTTTCATTGTCGTTCAACGAATCTTTGGTTCCGGTACGTTGATATTCATACGTCTGAGCCAGGCTATCCGACCGCTGGATCCGTCGTTTCTCATCTATACACAGATTGACCACTATTTTGTAAAGCCATGTAGTAAATTCCGCCTCGGGTTTATATTTTCCCGCTGCCATATACACACGAAGAAACGCCTCCTGGCTTATATCCTCAGCACGGTTCCACTGCCCCAGTATCCGGTATGCCAGAGCCACGGTTCTGTCTCTATGCCGCAGGTACAATTGGCCCAGCTCGGAGGTATTGCCCCGGGCAATGGCTCTCATCAGTTTTATGTCATCCGATGATTTTCTTTCCAGCTTATCAATCGCCATAGATTTTCCAATCAAACCATTTTTTTTATGGATTGATCTTCTCCAACCAATGGCTTAAAAAGATTGCAAGGTCATCGATGTTAACGGCTCCGAGCTTGTCAATATCTTCACCATCACAGAAATTATTAGTAAAATCGCAATCCTGGCTCATCCAAACGGCTGCTAATGAGGCATAATCCGACAGGTCCACATCACAGTCGTGATCATGATCGCCTGCAGGAGCTGTCGAGAATACCCACACAGGACTCATCTGTTGAGTACAGTTGGATTTTGCAATAACCTGCCAGAAGTAGTTGGTCCCGCAATCCAGCACTCCCGCCTCACACCAGGTTTTTGGGCCGTCGGAACAAATGAGCTGCATATTATTCGGGCTTGTCCCCAGGTATACGTCGAAGACAGGAATCAAATCACTGAATTCGGTGATGCGAGTGGCTCTTTCCCAACCCGGACAACCTGCATCAGGGCACTGAGCCGAGCGGTCACAATCGCCATCAGCAACAAAGTCCGGATTACCGGCAAAAAGCAATCCTTCCACGTCATAGTTATCCATATTGATTACCGGAGAGCCCGAATTACCCATGAATGTATCCAGATTCGCATGGAAACTCTCCTGTGAAAGATTCTCCTGTAACCATGCATTGTCTGCGTACTTGCGTGGAAGTCCGAGCGTGTGTCCGATTACTGCCAGATCCTGATTGTCAGGTATTTTTCCAGTACGACGCGTGATTAGGGGGGCGTGGTTTAATACTTCTCTATCCAGGCGAATCAGCGCCCAATCTGAATCCGCTGTTTGCAGTCTGGCAATCACTTCATTACAGAAATATACATCCGATGCATCAAAGGTCAGCACCGGTGTTGATTCATTAATCATGGCAAAGCCAAATACAAACGCCTTGTCCAAACAAACACTTTGATCGCTTATACAATGACCCGTTGTGGCTATCATATCCGGGGCAACAAGAAAACCGGTACATGTTGCGACGGCAGGCTGTTCTATAAAAGGTTCGTCCGGACAGAGTGGCCGTCCATATTTATCCAGATAAGTCTCTGCCAGTGTTGCAGAGGGAATTGAATAGGTGCCGTCGTTGTTGTCTGTCAGATCATCAATTGAGATTAACGCTACCGTGGAATCTCCGATTGCTTTTAACTGAGAATCCAGGACCTGGTATTCATCCAGACGATCATCCGTTCCGTAAATTCCTTTTATTATAAGCGAACCATGAGAACTATTCTGCAGAATGGCGGCTCCATTGTTCCAGGCCAGGACATGGTCTCGTTCGACATCATATGACAAATTATCCGGGTAAGGATTTGTCGGCTCAGAGACAAACATACAGTCAGTACTGACAACAATGGTATAGGACCCGATGGCGCCTCGATAGCCGGCGACTCGGATTAGGTAAGTTATGCCTGTTTCAAGATAGATACTGAGTTGAGACTGTAACTGGCAAAAATCATCGTTACAGGCCAGTTCAGTTCCTCCGCAGGTATCGTAAACAGATAGGGTCGTGTCAAATTGACTGTCACACAGGTTAATCTCATAGTTTCCGCTTTCCATAGGGGTGTAACTGAACCATATAT